>NZ_JAPVLS010000025.1:59044-107139 GCF_027158125.1 Streptomyces sp. H39-C1 | reverse complement strand
GAACAGACCCGCGATCCGAGCAAAGAAGTCCTCGAACCACGCCGCCCAGACCTCAACGTCCCGCTGCGTCTCCACGCCCTGACCAACGACTCACCCGATCAGCAGGCACGAACCGCCCCTGTAGTACCCGGCACACGGGTGATATCACTTGATCGCCGGGCAGTTTCCTCTTCGGGCAGTTTTTCCGCATGGCGCGCACCGAAATTTCCGTGCGGCTCGTTCTCTGCCCGGCACGCGGTTGGGCTGGCTCCGATACAGAGCCAGCCCAGATAGGTGTGTCGTCTTGGGAATCTATCGGATGGGGTAGTCTGCCAGCTTTGTGTAGCCGAGTAGCCATCCGAACTGCGGCGACAGATGCTCCTCTGCGAAGCGGAAGACGCCGTAGTAGATGAAAGTGGCGATCGGTGTGAGGACCCCGGTGACGGCGGAGGCATCAAGGTCGAGGCCGTGGCGAAGAGCCACCGCAACGAGCCAGCCGACTGCGGCAGGAACGCCGGTGCGCAGGAGCGAGGCGTACAGGTTCATGGGAGTGGACTCCTTACTGGGAATGAGCTGCGACTAGCTGAAGAGCCGTCGCCAGGTTTCGGGCCCCGGGTAGCCGTCGGCGTCCGATCCGGTCCAGCCCTGGGATCGCTGGAAATCAGCGGTGTTCTGACGGTCGGCTTCGCCCCAGTCGCGGGAGGGCCCAACTCGGTAGTGGGATCCGAACCCGCGGGCGACTAGCCGTCGGCCGAGCAGCAGAACGCTGTCGTTGGCCTGGCCGACACGGAAGGCCCCAGTTCCGGGGAACACGGGCACCGCCGGCGGCGAGGGCTTGGGCGGGGCGGGCTGGTCGACAAGCCGGTGCAGCGAGACGATTCCCGGCACGCCGTCCGCGTCTTTGCCGGAGAGGCCGATGGATCGCTGGTAGTCCGCATAGGCAAGGGTGTCTGCGTCCGACCAGTCCGGACCTGGGCCCACCTTGTAGTGGCTCCCGAATCCACGGGCGACGAGCGCCCGGCCAACAGCGGTGACGTGATTGCCGTGGGCGCCGAATCCGTAAGTCAGGCCGTCGATGGTGACCTGGTGGCGTGGGGGAGTGGCGGTGTTGGCGGAGCCGTACGAGGGGCGGCCGAACCCGACGATGGTCCCCGCGGTGCGGACGCGGCGCGCGACGCAGTTGGAGGTGTTCGCCTCGATCGTGTAGACGTAGCCGCCGCTGACACCGGTGGCCACGCCAACGTGGTCGATGGCCGCGATGGTGTCGCTGCCATCCCAGTCGAAGAAGACGATGTCACCCCGCCTGATGCCGTCGGTGTCGACGTGCCACTCGCCCGCATCCTTGAACCGCTGGGCATGCGAGACGGTGTAGGCGTAGTCGGTCCCGTGGCAGACGGCCTGGAACTCGTTGGCGTGGCGTGCCCAGTACGTGACGCCTTCGTCGCACCAGGGCGCGTCGGCGTATTCGCGTCCGTTGCGCGAGGCGTAGTCGTTGGAGATGTAGTTGGGTCGGCCCGACAGGCCAAGGCTCTTCTCCGCCTCCGCGATCATCCCGTCGAGGCTCATACGGCATCCCCGGTGGGGCCGCCGTAGATGCCGTCAGCGTTCGGCTCCCCGAAGAGCTGTCGGAGGAGGTCCTCCTCGTTGTCGACGGTCGGCCCGTTGATCGTGTCGCGGAGGATCGAGGCGTCCTGGTCCTGCGGTGCAGCAGTGGTGTCAGCCACGGCGCGTCCTGCTTCTCCCCCGCGCCTAAGTGGGTGATCCGGTTGTGCTTGGTGGGTTCTAGGGGCTGCCACGAGCGGCCAGCCACAGCTGGACGACAGACAGCAGCAGCGGTGCGATGAAAGCGGAGATCACCAGACGCCGGTTGGCGGCGGTCTGCGCTTGGTCGTCCTCCCGGCTCCCCTTCACAGCCGAAAGGTCTCGTTCCAACGCGTCGAGGCGCTGGCCGGTAGCTCGCTGATCAGCGCGATACACGTCGACGGTGACCACCTGGTCCAAGCGGGTAGCAAGCGCAGCGATGTCTCCGCGCAGATCATCACGCAGCTGCGCGATATCGTCTCGCTGGTCTTCACGAAGCTGAACGACGGCGCGATGAAGCTCCCACAGAGTGGGCTCGGCGCTCGGCGGGAGCGTCACCGCGGTCTCCTCTAGCGGTTGGTGGCCCCGCGCCACGTTCTTCATCCTAAAGGAGCTGACGGAAGGGCCACATCGCGACAGGATCGCCCCGCGCAGGCTCGACGAATAGAGGTTCCCCGAAGAGGCCGCAGGTCAGTCGATGGGGAATCTGATGACCCCAAGGTCCAAGTAGCCGTTCCCAGCAGCGAGAGCGGTCGTTGCAGCAGCGGTGAGGCTGGCCAACGCCAAAGTCCCGGAAGGGCTGATGTTGACGGTCAGGGCCGCCCCGTTGTTGGGAACGATGACCGCGAACTGCTGGATATATGTGAGGGGCCTGGCCCCCGGCGGAAGGGTGACGAGCACTTCGCCGGTGGCGGGGGTGGTCTTGGCGGTGCGCTTGCACAGACCTCGTAGACCCACCGTCCGGTCGGGGTAGATCTTGTGAGCCACCAGGTCGTAGCCGCTGCCCCAGTTTCCCCAACCCGTTCCGAACGTGATCGGCTCCCAGTTCTCGTGACCTGTGCGTGCGATCCAGCCGTCTTTGTCGACGACCAGGTTGGCGTTCAACAGCAGCGATTCCCAAGCGCCGTTCTTCGCGCCGATGATTTCGTTGCCGCCGATGCGGACGTGGGAGAAGTATCGGTTGCTGGCGATGAAGTTCCAGTCGCCGGTAGGGGTGACCTGCCCGCACGTCGAGCCGATCTCGACACTGCTGCCGACGTTGAGTTCGTAGCGAACACTGAGGTCGCCGCTGGCATAGACGGATTCCGCATTGAGATCGATGTGGGCCGACTGCGAGTCGGACCACAGTTCAGCGGATGCCATGGGCCATGGCGTGCCGGCGGAGAAGGCGGATACCTGGCCTGGCGGGGGTGCCGGGTCGACGACCTCGGCGGACATCAGTGTCAGGCGGCTGGCATTGGTCGCGGCGTCGTAGGTGGCGTAGGCCGCCGCTGGCGCCCGCTCCTGGGGTGACCCGGAGAAGAGGCGGACGCGTCCGGAGGCGAGCTGCTGGTCGCTTCCCGGAACAGAGGTGATCTCGACGCGACTCCCGCTGGTGGCTGTGCGCAGTGTCGCGCCGTTGATCTCCACGCCCGTGAGGACGCCACCGGTGATGGTCTTGCCCACAATGGCGTCGGCCGCGAGGAGCTCGGCGGTGATGGCCCCGGCCTGGAGATCGGCCGTGGCGGCGCGACGCGGCGTTCCGGCCACCGCTGCCGTGGCAGGCCCGGCAACTCCGGCGGCGGTCCGAGCACGCAGACGCACCCACCACTGCGTATAGGGCAGCGGCGCGGTGACCGTGCCACCCTGCGGCGTCTCGATGGTGTCGCGCAGCGTTCCCTGATCCGCTACGAAGTGCTCCTCGGGGCCGATGTGGACTTCGACGCGTGACCAGTCCAGCGGGGTGGTATCCGTCCCCTCCCACGTCCCGTCCCACGCGATGGTCAGAGCGGCGAGCGCAGGCTGAACTTCGGGCAGGGATGGCATGGGCGGGGCCGGTCCGTTGGTGACATTGATGCCGGTAGTGCCGTCGGCCTGCTGGCCGATAACAGCTCGAAGGCTCCCGTTGCTGTCGTACACCTGCACCGCGCCGTCCTCGATGGAGGAGTAGGCGAGCTGACTGGTCGAGGTCATGGAGGCGAGCCGCCTTTCCACGGCGGCAAGTCGGGCGGCGAGCTGGATGACGAGATCGGTCATGGTCAGGCTCCGTAAGTAAAACGATCAGTGCGGGCTAGTCGAACGGTGATCTGTTCCTGCTGGTCCCCGCTGGGCGGCTTCAATGTCCAGCCGGTGATGCGGCACCATCCTTCGTAGTTCGACCATTGGTCGTGAAGGCTCACCCGGACGTCGTCTCCGATCTGGAAGGAGCCGACCCGGGCGGCGGGGTGATCGCGTAGGACGATCTCGGTGACCTCGCCGAGGACCTGGCGGGCGGTGCTCTCGGTACGTGCCCGTGAGGCCAGCCGGTCGTTGGCTTTCTCCGAGGGCACTTCGAGCACGTGTTCCAGCCGGAGTCGTCCGTTGCGGGACGCGTCGATCGCACGTCGGCGGCTCCGGCCATCGCCTGCCCCCAGGCCAATGACCACCTGCGCGTATGCGTCGGCGTCGTAGACCACCGGGACGGTCTTGGCGACGTTGATGCCGGAGGTGAAGGTGATGTCGGCGCGACGGCTTCCGAGCCGCGGCCAGCCGACCTGGATGCTGCGGGTCGGAACATCGCCATCCCAAGCGACGGTCTCGGTCCACTCCGGGCCGCCTTCCACGGCGATCATGTCGTCGATGACAGCCCCCAAGGGGCGGGTCTCCCACCAGGCCACTGCGTAAGGGTCGGCCGGTGTGCCGACGGTGGCAGTGCTTGCTGGCGCATCGACGGCCACGTGAAGGTTGCCGTCGGGCTGCTCCTGGCAGTACGCCCACACGTCCCGGATGACCTTGCAGGGGTCGGCTCGGACGTAGGGGCCCCGTCCGGCGAGGTTGCCGTGCACGTCATAGCGCCGCTGGGGGTAGGAGCCGAACCCGGCGGCCTCAATGCGCATCTGCTGGCCTTCGGGGTCCGCACGCCACACGATGCCGCCCCACAGCAAGGTGCGGTCTCGCTCCGCGAAAATCAGCGTGTTGCCGGGATCGAGCTGTGACAAGGCCAGGCCGGCGAGGCGGGGTTCGATGACCGCCGTGAGCGATCCCGGGCCGTTGAGCTCCGGGCCGAACTCCGCATCCGACAGCGGCAGGTCCCAGGCCAACGCCTCGCCGGTCAGGGCATGACGGGTGAGGTACCGATAGGCGGCCATGGTCAGATGACGCCTTCGGTGAACTCGATGTCGCAGATCAGGGAGGTCCCGCCGTCGACGCCGAAGTTTCCGGCCGCGCGCGGAGACGTGTAGGTCTGGAGGTAGAGCGGCTGGACTGTGCCGCGCATAACGGGGTCGAGGGTCAGGTTGTCGGCCATGATCACGGTGCTCCTGCGGATACCGGTGCCCTGGTCGTCGTCGATCGTGGTGTCTTGCCCTTGAATCGTCCCGAAGACGTTCTGCATGTAGGCGAACGCGAAGGAGGTGTCCATCCGCAGTGTGCTGACGGTGGTAAGGATCTTGGTATTCACCGCCCATTCAGGGACCGCGATGTTCCACCGTGCGGCTGCGGGCCAGTTGTGCCAGCGATCATCGTGGCTCGTCAGACGGTCGAGCGCGCCCGGGAACGCCGTGAAGAGCTCGCGCGTGCGGCGAGGGTTCGCGATTTGCCGGAGATCACGAACCATCGAGTCCGTGATCGTGGCGGTGTTGGCTGGAATATCGATCCGAGCGAGCACGATGGCCGTCATTCCAGCTGGAGCGGTCACGGTGGTCGCTGAGACGTTGGGCAGCACCTGGAAGTAGCCAATGTCGTCTGTGGCAGGGTTTCGGTTTCCCTCGTACTCCGGGTCTTCTACGCGCTGGATCAGCAGGTCTGAACGACTTGAAGCGCCGGTCGGGGCTATGGGTACAACGGCGTCGCCGACGTTGTACTGGGTGTAGGAGCCCTGGCCCCAGGCGGCCCCCCTGATCACGGATGAGCCGTCGCCGACCCTGACGGCCGCGCCGGGGGTGGCGAGCTGGCGAACCTTGAGGTTATTGCCTTCGGTGATTCCCTGGCTCCCGCGGGCCAGGTCGCGGATCATCATCCTGAAGGCGCGGGCCGGGTGCGTGCCGCCGTGGGTGAGCATGGGCGGCTGGACGAGCGTCACAGTAAGTCCTTTCTCTACAGAGCGGTCCAGGCCGACCGCCAGGTCACGGCCAGACGCGAGGTGTTGTTGTAGTCGGAGGCGGTCCACCGAATCTCCGACCGGCCGGGCGGGATCTGAAAGAGGTCCAGTCGCGACACCGACGACAGCGCGGAAGCGGCATTGCCGGACCCGTTGCGCAGGACCCAGCGGGTACCAGGCCGGGTCTCGATGTCGAGGGTTTCTCCGGGCGCCAAGGACACGTCGAGGTCGAGGACCTGGCCGCTGTCCACGTGCAGGACGCGCGGGTGGGTCACAGGTCCGGTGATGCGCAGGCTCGGCCAGGCTCCCGTGTTGCCCTCGTTTGTCACCCACCCCGGCCGCGTTGCCGGGCTGGCCACGCCCGTGGTGATCGGCGCCTTTACCGGAGCGGTGAAGCCCTCCCGGGTGGCAGACGAATCCAACGACAGGATGATGCCAAGAGCCGTGTCGGCATTGAAGCTCGGATCCAATGCGGTGAACTCCAAGTCAAGGGGAATCCAGCCGTGGATGACCCGGGCGGTGGTGACCGCCTCCGCCCGGCGGATTCGCCCGTACAGGCGTCGTGTCGGTCGTCCGGGCCAGCACAGGCGCAGCACCGCAAGGGAGCCGGCAGTGCGCCGAATCTCCGGGTTATCGGCAGCAGCCTCCAGGAGAGCCAACGAGTTCAGGGCTGCCTCGGCATCGCCAGGGGTACTGATCCCGGCCTCGATCCGAACCGACCGCGAGGCGTACAGGTCGACACCGGGGAACGCGCCGTCGTCGGACGGGTTCAGCACGTCCTGGGTCCTCAGCTCAGCGGCCCCCAGACCCTGGACATCGGAGACGATGAACGGCGTGCCAGGGCCGAGGACGACACCAGCGAAGTCAATCTGCCACAGGCTGAGATCGGGCATCAGATCCTCCCGCCGCGCTGAGCGTTGCGCAGGTGGCGCATGATCTCTCCGCCGAGCTGCTGTGTGGAGGAATCCCGGCTGATCCCGTTGACGGTGATGGGCATGTTCTCCACCAGGGACCTTGTCTGTTCGCGAACAACGACGACCTTCACGCCGCCGCCAGGCCGTGCGTCGACCAGGCGCAGGGGCGCGGAGGATCCGCCAGCGGTGAGCTGGTAGCCGAACCTGCCTGCGACGTCCTGGAGGACCGCGGTCGCGTTGCGCCGCTTCGCAGCCCCGAGCGGGATGTACGCCTCACCGTGGGTCTCCGGCTCAGCGAACTTCACGATCCCGCCGGCAGAGGCGTACAAGCCCGGCGTGAGCACACCGCCGTTGGCGTAGGACAGGCCCTTGTTCGCGCGGGCGAGATCAGCCAGGAACCGGGTGCCCTTCGAGCCGAGGGCCGCCCGGATCCGGGTCAGGGCGAGGTTCGCGATCTCGATGATGTGGTCTTCGGACAGGCCCGTGGAGTCCGCAACCTGGTGCAGTCCGACCTTGCCGGAGGTCACCGCGCTGATGATCGCCACAAGGTCCGGGAGATCCTGGCCTTGCACCACCCCGTTCGCTGCGCGCGCCGCGGCGTTGGCGGTGCTCGCGGTCCGGCGAGCACGCACTGCTTGGTCGGCGAGGTCAGCGGCGTCCTGGTCCCCCTGTTCAGCGAGAAGCTTCGCCAGATCGCTGTAACCGGTGGATGCCAGGGTCGCCAAGTTCTTCTCGAACGCCGTCTGGTCCTGGACCGCCTTCTTGAGCTGCCCGGTGAAGGTTCCCAGCGATGCCTTTGACGCTGCCGCAAGCCCCTGCAGGTCAGCAGCCATCTGCCGCACGTAGCTGCCGGAACCGGTGGCCATCTTCCGGGTGAGAGCGATCCCGTCCTCACCCATGTCCGCCAGCGCGTCGGAGACATCCTGTCCCGCGCGCCGCGCCACCGTCGCGAGGTCTGAGCGCCAGCGGCGGGCTGTCGCCACCGACGTGTGAAGCTTCCTGCCGAATGCGCCCAGGTCGAAGTTGCCCTTGCTGTCTCGGGCATCGCTGGCAATGCCCGACAGCGTGAACAGTTGCTGCGGCTTGTAGCTGACGCCGCTCAGGCCACCGCTCGCGTACCACTGTGCGTGGCCACCAAGGCGCCGAACGGTCTCCTCAGCGATGGCGCGGGAACGCGTTCGCTTCGACGCGGCCAGCGGGATGTACGCCTCACCCTGCGTCTCCGGCTCGGCCCATACGCGCCAGCTGCCCCCAGGAGCTATCTGGGCAACGTGCTCCTCGCGCCGAACGCCACCGCGTGCGAAGTAGTCGACCACTCCACCGGACGCGCGCGCCTGGACCATGTCCGGGATCCCGTTGCCGTCCTTGTCCCCAGGAATCGGCTGGAGCCGGGCGAAGAACGGGATGGTGACCGAGGCAGGTCTGTTGACGGTGACCGTGATGGTCTTCTCGCCCGGAATCCGCTGTACGGAGGCACCAATGCCGTCGAGCTGCGCCTTCACCGCCGCCATATCTCCGGACAAGAGCGCGGCAGTGAGAGCTTGAGCTGCGGCGCTGCCCTTCTTCTGGGCGACTGCGGCGATCAGGTCGAGCATCCCCGACCACTCGGCGTTGGACTGCTTTCCTGCCGTCTGGAACGCGGTCACCACGGCCGCCAGGTCCGGTGCTGGGATCGGCTGATCCGCCCCGAACAGAAAGGCCAGCTGATCACGTACGCCAGCCAGGTCGCCGGTCAGAAACGCGTGGGCCAGAGCCTGCGACTGCTCCTTGCCGAACCGCTCCGAGACCGTGGTTAGGACGTTCATGCCCTGCCGCATCTGCCCCTCCAGGGCCAGCGGCAACTTCTTGGCAGCCGTGGACAGGTCCGTGACCGTCATCTGCTGCAGAACCCGGGCGAGCTTGCCGGGGTCGTTAGTCGCAGCAGCGTCCGCCCAGGCGTCGGCCGTCATCTGGCCGTACTTCGCGGCGATCGCCGGAAGTTGCTCCAGACCTGCACGGAACGCCGGCGTCGAACGGGCGGCGGACTCGGTGATGATGTTCTGCAACTCGTCCGCGACCTTGCCCTTGCCCTTCTTCAGCTGCATGACGAGCTCGGCGAGAATGGGTGCGGAGTCCACCCCCAGCGTTGAGAAGTGGTCGGCCAGATCCAGGCGACCCTGCGAAGCAAGCACGCCAAGGTTCTTCTGGAAGTCACGCTGCGCCACAAGCTGCTTGCGCAGCTCCTCCACGTAGTCGGTGAGCTTTGCCTTGCTGGCGTCCGCCGATCGGCCGGCCTTGCGGTTGGCCTCAGCGACGTTGTCCTGAGCGTCCTTCCACGCCTTCGCCGGGTCCACGATGGCGCGCAGGGCCTTGCCCATGGCCTCCATCTCGTCGGTGAACTGGACGGCTCCCTTCTTGTCGGTCGGCAGCATCTGCGTGATGTCCCAGGCTCCCGCGAGCTGCTTGCGGTTGGTCGCGATCTTGGAGTTGACGATGGCCATGTTGTTGGCCAGCTCGCTCTCCTGCCGAACGGCCGTGTCCCACATCTTGTGCTGCTTGCTCAGGGCCGCGGCTGCATCCTCGAGGTAACCGGACTCGAAGCCATACCGATTGTGGAAGTCGATCGCTTGCTGATCGAGGTCGCCCTTGAGCCGCTGAAATTTCTGCCCACCACTGGTGATCGCATCCAGCGCCTCCGCGATGTCGACTCCGGCCGTCTTGAGCTTCTTCACGTCATCGCCGTCGGTCAGCTGTTCGGTGAGTTTGCGCAGGCCTGCGCCCTGCTCGCCCTCCTCCCGTTCGGAGCGCAGCGCGTCGACCAGCTGCTCGGTCGCGGCCTTCGCCTTCTGCTTCGACGCGGAGTACGCCGCGTAGACACCGATGCCAATCGCCAGAAGAGCGGTCAACCCGGCCACCGCGATACCTGTACCGCTCAGGACGGCAGGCAGCATGGACCCACCCGCCCTCGCCGCCGCGAGTTCAGTACGGAAGATCGTCAGCTGCGCGCCGAACTTCAGGAACGCGGCCTTGGTAAGGAGGCCCACCGCCATCAGCGCCATGAGTCCACCGGCCAGAGACTTGACCGGACCCGGCAGGTCGTTGATGGTTCCGGCCAGGACACCGAGGTACTCGCCTAGCGTCTGGAGAGCCGGCAGAAGGGCGCGCGCCAGGTCGATGCCCAGCGCCGTGGCCTGGTTCCGGAAGATCTGCCACTGCCCCGAGGTCGTATCAAGCTGAATGTCGTACGCCTTCTGGGTGGCCTGCGCCCGGTTGATCTCCATTGAGATGCCCGCGTACGTCGCCGCGTAGTTCTCCCCTTCGGCAGCGCCCAAAGCGAGGGCGGCACGGACCGCGCGGATGTCCCTGAGCAGCGGAACAATCGTTTCTGCAGTGCCGCCGGTGGCGTCGCGGATCTTCTGCATGACGACGTACAGGCCGTCCTGCTGGAGCGCGGCCGCCGCCGACTCGTAACCCATGCCCTTGAACAGGTCGCTGAGCTCCTGCGTCGGCTTCATCATCCGCGTCATCAGCATGTTCAAGGCGGTCGCGGACTCCGCCGCCGGAATACCGGCCAGGGTGATCGCGGCGAGGGCAGAACTGAGGTCATCGAACTTCACGCCGGCCGCGGCCGCCATCGGCACTACGTCGCCGAGCTGCTGGGCCAGCTCCGAAAAGCTGATCACGCCGTAGTTGACCGTCTGGAACATGATGTCCATGACGTCGCTGGCCTGGGAGGCGTCCATCCCGTACGCCTTCAGCACGCCCAGTAGGGCGCGGGCCGCCGTCTCGGTGTCGGCCAGGCCGGCGGAGGCCCCCTTTGCCGCGACGCGCAAGATCGTCATGGCGTCTGCGCCGTCGAAGCCAGTCGAGACGATCTGGTACAGGCCCTCGGCAAGCTGGCTGGCGGTCTGGGGCAGTTCCGTGGACAGGCGCACGATTTGATCGGTGAACGCCTCGATGTTGGTGCTGTTGATCTGCTTGGAGATCGTCATGACGTTCGCCATGTGCTTCTCAAGCTCGATGGCGTTCTTGGCGCCAAGCGCCAGCGCACCGCCGATCAACAACCCCGTCGTGGCGAATCCCGTTACCATCGCCCGCCGGGTGCGCTCGGACCTGGCCGCAAGGGCATTGAGGTCACCGTTGAGCCTGGTGACCTGCCCGCCGAAGGCACGCACTTGCCCTCCGGCCGTGCGAAGGCCGGAGACCAGCCCGCCGACACCGGCGGTGATACTGACGTAGAGGCTGTAGGCGCCAGCCACCGGTCACACGCCCTTCCGAGGCCGCAGCCCAATCTTGACCCCGCGCCCCTCCGGACCATCCGGCACCTGTTCTTGCTCCATCGCGATCAGCTCGCACCCCGGGCAGCGGTGCGACTCGGTGACGTAGGCGAACCGGTCACCGTCCGCTTCCTCCTGCCACTCCGCCGGACGGGTGCCGCAGCCGTCACACAGCGAGCGCGTGTAGGCGAGAAAGGCCAGAGCTTTCGACCGGTCCGCCGCCGACCAGCGGCCGTCACCGGCGCCCGTGAACTGCGAATGCGGGATGCCGTGCAGCTGGCACAGCTCCAACTCCGCCCGGAGTCCAGGATCGGCGATCAGCCTTTTCCCAGATCCGCCCGCATCGTCTGGTTCACCAACAGCGGTACCGAGAACAATGCTTTCGCTTCGCCGTCCGGCCACTCGTCGAGCAGCTCCTGCGCCTCGGCCACGGTCATGCCGGGAACCTCTGCGCCAGATTCGTCGCGCTCGATATGGCACGCGGCGATCAGAGCAGCCGGGAAGGTCTCGACGTTGTACTCCATGCCCTGGTCCGCCTGGGACTCCGTCGGCGGATGCTCCCGCAGCAACTGAGCCCACACCGGACGAGGCAGCGCACGGAACGTCAGGGTGATCGTGACATCGCGCAGCGCGGCCTCAGCAACCTCAAGCCGACCCTCGGCGAGAAGCATCGCAGGCCGGGTGGCGATCCACTCCTCCCGTTCGTCCTCGACCACACCCTGCTCGACCGAATCGCTCGCAGTAGTTGTGCGGGCCTTCGCCAGCCCCAAGGCCGCTTCGGTGACAGCTTGCTTGGCCGAAGCGTCGTCACACAGACACAGCGACCGTTCAGGCAGTTCACGGCTCTTCAGCCGGGCCATCTTCGCCGCCCAGTGCGCGTCGCGGGCAACAGCGGCGGCAGGCGCTACAGGTTTTGTCGTCATCTGCTCGCGCCCCAAATCAGCCAGCGACAGCCGGAACGGGGGCATCGAGCGTCGGCACTGCTGTGATCCCGAAGGAGCACTTGAACTTGGCCGGTTCGCTGCTCGCCGAGTACGACGCAGAGCGCGAGCCGACACGCACCGGGAAGATGTCCATGGAACGACTGGCCGGTACGTCGCCCTTGCGCAGGATGACGACGAAGCCGATGGTCCCCTTGGACAGCAGCTGCTCGATGGTGTCGCTGACCTGGTCCTCGTAGAAGGTGAAGCTGCTGTTGTCGGCCTTGTCCTCGCCCGGAATGGTCGTGGCGAATGTCGATCCCATATCCGGGGTGTCGATGGGCGAATTCTCCAGCGCCCAACCCTCGATCTCGCTGATCGCCCCGGACAGCTCTGTAGCATTGGCGAGCGCCAGCTCGGGCCGGATCGGGATATTCGTAGGTGCGGCGATGGTCTTGAGGAAGAAGAACTTGGTGATGCCGCGGCGCATGAACCGCTGCTGCGTGATGGACACGCGACTCTCACTCTCCGGGGACCGGAGACCTGCACGATCGGGCAGGCCAGCCCCCAACAGATCAAGGGGAGTCGGCCCGTACCGAAGAGTCGGGCGTCCGCGTGAAGCCTCCGCGGTGAGGTACGGCCCTAGCTGTTGAGCGTCGTGACGTCCAAAGCGAACCGCTGTACGTAACTGTATACGCCGCCAGCGACCGTCAAACCTTCCTCCTTGTCAAGCTCTCGTCCCATCACGGAGTAGCCGACGGGCGAGATCGGATAGGCCGCAGGTCCTGCCGAACTTCGCGCCAGCACAGCGGAGCGAACCTTGTCCGCCATCCATTCTGCCTGCTCGGCCGTCGTCGCGACCGACGTGACCTGATAGAGCAGGCGGGCATCGGCGGTCGCGTCTCCGAATGGGGGCCCTGACGTGGTGGGGAAGCCCAATGGGTATAGGACGCTGTAGGGCGTCGCCGCACCGGTCGGCAGGCTACTGGCGATCGGCGCCGTTCCATATCCACAACTGCGCCCCGTGCTGGCAGCGATCGTTGACTGGAGGGCCAACGAAACGATGCGTCCCGAGACAGTCATTCCTCAGACACCGCTCTTCCGAGTGCGCCAAGGAAGAGCGGCCTGATGCGCTCCACGGCGGGACCAACGTGCGGGTACGGGGGTTGGTTGTAAATCCGACCGAGAGCATCGGGCCCAACGAATCCGAATTCGAGCCTCCGGGCTTGCGGCTTGTTCGTGCCCACAACGCCGGTCACAGACGTGCCGGTCATGGAAACCTCATGCGTCCACGAACTTCGGTAGTCGCCCGTTGGCGCGTTCGGTCCCGGGCGCCCAGAGGCGTTCGCCTTGATCGCCGTCTCCAGCAACATCACATGGTGCTGCACGATGCCGGCCACGGTTGGCAACGCCGCAGCGGCCCGTGCGTCGAGCCGGGCAGCGATCACGGCCGCGTTCGAGGAACTGCCGGAACGAGGGTTCATGGGGGCGGGCATCTACGCAGGCTCCTCGACCTGAAAGGAGCCCCTCGCCCAGTCAGCCAGTTGAGCCAGCATGGCGCGAGTCAACTCGTAAGGGCTCCCGTCCAGATCGAGCCGGGCCAATGCGGCCTTCTGTAGCTCACCCGCGTCAATTGCCGACAGGAATGCAGCGGCAGCGGGCCCAGGGTCCGGATCTACTCCGATCACGACACGGGAGTACCCGTCGAACTGCGTGGTCGATTGCGACGGGGACAGCTGAAGTACGACTGTTGCTGGTTCTCCCGCCTGGTGATGCAGAGTGTATGCGGCGACCGCGGCCGAGAGATCCTTCCCGTCTACGACTATCGCGGCTTTCGATCCGCGCGACTCGATGCGGACAACGCGCTTCGTTTCCCCAACGGTGATCGTCATTCTTCGACCATAGATCGACCCGGAGGAAGCCCCGATTCTCCCTGCTTGTGCGAGGCGTGATGGGGGATGCCAAGGCGCCACCCGACGTCAGGGCGGGGTGATCTCATCGAGCCTGGTAACGCGGACCACCTCCACGGTCGACGCCTCCGAGGGGTCGAGAACCTGCCAGGTACGACCAGCTGTCGCTGCCGTCGCCGAAGCAGCAGCCGTAACCGCGACCTGGTCGTAGCGATCGGGCACTGGTGCAGCCAGCGGCGTGAGCAAGCGGTACCAAGAGACGGTGTCATCGAGCCACTGACGACCGACGATGCCCTCTGCAGCGACCTGCCCGTGCCCGGACAACACGGCGCCCCGCCCTTCATAGATCACCTGGGCGGGTGTCGGGCCAACCAGCCCCGTCAGCGGATCCAAGACAGGAGTTCCGGTTGGTCGCGATATCCGTACAGTGTCGACGAGAAGCTTCGCCTCAAGATGCTGGCGCACTTCCTCGGGATCAACGCCTGTCGTCATGCCCCAGCCACCTGGGTGTTCTGATCCACCCATGTCGTACGCACGATGCTCAGCGTCGATGTCTCCCCGATGTCGATGACGCGCCACGTCCGACCAAAGGCCGCCTGATCGTCGGCGTCGATTACGGTCACGGTGTCCTCCCGCGATGCGACCGGGGCAGATAGCGGGGTCATGAGGCGGTAACGGGAAGCGGTGTCGTCCACGTACGCCTGCCCTGCCAGATGCAGCACGACGGCTGGCCCATTTGCGGGGAAGATCGCTCCCGGACCTTCGTAGACCGTGACAGGCGGCCCGGGCTCGTACTGGCCGGTGTCCGGGTTGAAGACCGGCGTGCCAGGCCGGTAGATCCTGATTCTGTCGGTGAGAATCTTCTTCTCGACGATCGCGCTGACGGCCCCCAGGGTCAGCCCTTCAGTAGGCGCGCTCATGCGTTCGAGAGTAGCCGCGTGCAGCGACAGCAGGATTCTTCGTGCTCGTCAGCCTGCCGCCGCGACGTTCAGGGAGTACGTGATCACAGCTTCGCTGGAGTCGAGTGCGGCTGAGAGATCGGCAGACAGATCCTCAGGGAGGGCACCGGTTCCGAGCCCGCAGGATCGGATCAAGTCCCGGAGGTCCTGAGCCGGGCCTTCAGTAGCGAGCGCGGTGAAGTGTCCGTGCGCCAGGGCTTCGCGGGCCGCGTACCCGTCGAGCGATTCCATGGTTCGTCGGTGCAGATCCCCAACCATGCGCTTCGCTCGCTCATGTTGAGGACCGACCGCATCCAGGACAGTGAGGCCGAGGCGGATGTCGAAGACGGTCCGTCCTGGATGAGCCTCGTGATTGAGGTAGGCGAGCACCAGCTCGTCGGCGCCCTCCTTGAGCTGCTGGCCAGCATCGCGGAGACACAGCTCGGTCAGGCACTCGGTGACCTCCTGTTCCCACCGATCGCCAGGAATCGTGCGGGCGAGCAGTTCTCCAGCGCGCTCGGATTCGCCAGCGGTCAGGGCCGCGACGACGGCGACCTGGCGGCCATCGAGCATCCGTGTGCCAACGCCGTGGTGCTGCTCGATGTGGGCCAACGCTTCGGACCAGCGGCCCTCGGTGGTGAGGCTGCGTGTGCCGTCGGCGAGCACCACACGCCACAGCCAGGCGTGAACCTCCCGCTGGTCCTCGCCAGTACGGGTGAGGTTCGCTGGCACGGTGATGTTCTCGAAGACAGCGGCACGGCTTGCGCCGACAGCTTCGAACAACTCCAGCAGGCGTTGGCGGCCGTCGTCGTTTTGGCCGGCGCGGATCTGTAGGCGCGCCAGGTTGACCAGTGGCTCCAGCCCCCGGATGGCGCTCATGGCGGGCAGCGGGCAGGCGCGGAGGTAAGCCTCGGCGTGCCGGTGGCACATGGACCGCGCGAGGTCAGGCAGTTCGGCATCGGAGGCGAGGAGTGCGGCCTGATTGAAGACGGCAGAGGCCACGCCTTGATCGCCTTGACTCGTCGCCTTGGCCGCTAACTCCACCAGAGCCCGCACCCGGGCGGGCAGCGGCAGGCAGGCAGGACGGAAGCGGGCGACGAGTGGGAAGCGCCTCGCTATCGGGCCGTGCGGGTCCATGTATCCCCCTGAGCGTGGTGACCGGATGGCGTGAAGGGGAACCGGTGGTGCCCCTCGGCGGCGCGACGGGCCCCCCCCGGGTGACAACCGGGCTGGCGTCAGCGCCAGTCGACGACGATGCGGTTCAGCGGGGTGTCGAGAGAGAACAGGCCGGGGACCTGCTCGACGGGCGGGGCATCGAGGGGCTGGATCTCGAACGTGGCTTCACGGCCCCGGTACTCCCGGTCCCAGGTACGGATGGAGTCCGCGACCCGCGTGGCAAGCTCGTCACTGCCGGGCCCGTGGCCGATGACGCCGAACTCCCACAGCTTGCCCCCCTCGGGGGTCTTCTTCTCCGACAGTCGGCGAGCGAGGTAGGTGACGGCGCCCTTGTCGACGACCGCGGTCGAGGACGGGTAGGGGTCCTCGACGAGCAGGGTGCCCTTGGCGTCCTTCGGGAAGAGCATCCGCATCAGGCCGCTCGGCAGGGAGCAGGAGACGAACAGCTCCATCCACTCCGGCGATTCCATGACGCGGACCATCATCCCGGTCCACTCCTCGGTACGCGGCTGCTCCAGCACGCCGGCCAGGGCCGCTGCGTCGATGGGCCGCCCAGCGGAGGTCTGGAGCCGCACGGTGCCGTCTGTGCTGATCGGGATGACGGGGAGGTCGTCGTCGGCGATCCCCCGGCGCAGCGGCATGAAGGTGTTCATCTTGCTGCTGACGCTGGACCAGCGGCCATCGCGCTCCTCGTAGGCGATGGAGCGGGCCACGCTGCCCTTGAGTCGCTGGGGAACCACGAGCCTTCCACCAGGAGCGAGTTGCTGCATCCAGGCGTGCGGGACGCCGTGCGCTCCGACGGTGGCGATGATCCGATCGTATGGAGCACCTTGCGCGTGGCCGACGGCTCCGTCGCGGGTCAGCGCCTCGACGTTGGTGAATCCGGCGGCGGCCAGGTGCGCGCGGGCCCCTTCCACGAGGTCGTCGTCCACGTCGATGGTGGTGACGTGGCCGGTTTCCCCGACGAGGTGGGCGATCAGCGCAGCGTTGTAGCCGGTGCCGGCGCCGAGTTCGAGGATGCGTTCGCCGGGCTGGGCCTCCAACTGGTCCAGCATGAGCGCGACGATTTGGGGCTGGGAGGCGCAGGAGATCGACTTGCCGTCGGTGTCGAATTTGACGTCGACCACCGTGTCGGCGTACGCGTTTTCGAGCGTTGCTTCGGGCACGAACTGATGGCGGGGCACGGTGCGCAGCGCGGTCTCCACCGCGGGGGTACGGGCGTAACCGGATTCGCGGATCTCGTCGACCAGGGCGTTGCGGAGTTGCGCTGCGTCGGCCTCGGACGTGGCGAGCGTGTCGGTATTCACCGCCCTGACGCTAGTGGTTTCGGGCGTCCCCTCGGCGGAGGACGCGATGTTGTCACTCGATCCCATGACTGCCTCTCGTGCGATGTTGAACAGGGCGCTCTGGTCATCCGGAAGGAGACCCGCGCGGTTGGCGTGGAAGATCAGGTGGTGGGTGATGACGGCCCGCAGGCCGCGTGTGAGCGCGCCCCCGGTGGCAAGGAGGGCGAGCGTGCTACCGGCCCGTTCGAAGGCGGCCACCCACTCGTCGTGTCCGGCAAGCGGACCAGCCGAGCGGCACAGGCTGCGCGTGTCGACGGTCATCAGCCTCTCTGCCGCCGCGCCCAGGGCGGCTGCCCGATGGGGCGGCAGCTTCTCCGGCGCCGGTCGGAGTGCGGCGGCCTTCGCCCACACGTCGCCCTGCTCGAACCAGTCCAGGCGGGCGGCCCGCATCAAGGCGCTGACCAAGAGAACGGCGGTCTCCCGACGGCCCAGCCGACCGGGACCGGGCTCGTAGGCGAGCAGATGACGACTGTCCAGGTGGAACAGCTCGTGGGCTGCGTCCATGGCTCGCATCCCGCCGAAAGCAGTGGTCTCCGGCTCGTAGATGCTGTCCGCCCACGATTTGACCGCGCCGCTGTGGACAAGGGCACGCAACAGGGACTCGACCAGCAGGGACGGCTTAGCGGACCGATACCGCAGCGGCCAGGGCTGCTTGTTCATGAACCACCAGCCGGTGAGCTGCCCGTCTTTCTCGGCCGCCAGCAGGGCAGGGCCAAGGTGATCGGCGATGGCGCGCTTGGCGCTCGCACGTTCGGCGAACATGACGTTGTGCTGGTGCCAACGGTCCGGGGGCATGGCGGGGTCCTTCGGTCAGTGGATCAGGCGATGAGGAGGCAGGCGTCCCAAGCGGTTTGGGGTGGGGCGGATGTGGCAGGAGCCAGGAGCGCCAGCGCCATACCGGCGGCACCGTTCAGGAACCCGGGTCCTGCGTTGTGGTCCTGGACAACCGACCTCGCTGCCTCCTCCGGGACCGTGCCTGGCGGACAGGCGGCAGCCAGAAGAGGGGGTATCGCCGCGCGGAGCTGTCCGGCGGTGGAGGAGTGCGCATCGTCGGCCACGCGGGACGCGATGTGCGCGAGGCCGGCGAAGCCGTGGCACATTCCGTTGTCCGTGGTCGCCTTGAGCTGCCCGTGATCGGTGAGAGCGGACACGAGTGCGTTCTCCGCTTCGACCTGGCAGCGGGTGTCGCCGAGAGCGAGAGCGGCGAGCTGCCGGGCACGGGCCAGTCCTGCGGTTCCGTAGCACCACGACGGCCGCCGCGGTGGGGACGGGTCGGTGCGGCCGGAGCGCAGCTCATCCCGCGTAATCCAGTAGGGCCACGCGTCACCTCGTTCGGTCTGTTCCTGCCAACGATCTAGCCAGGCCAGGATCGTGGCGACGGCTTCGCGGTGGCCACCGACCGTGATGCCGCGCCGGGCAGCGAGGGCCAGGAGCGCGAGCACGCCGCCGACGCCGTGGGCCATGCCGTGGTTGGAGTGCCCGCCCGGGAAGCGGTCGCCCTGTCGGCCGGACGGTCCGCTGAGGGTCCACCATCCCGGCAGAGCCTCGCCGCCGTAGGTCACGGGCTCGGTGAGGCGCACGCAGTAGTCGAGGACCGCGCGCACATCCGGACCGGTCGGGTCGCGGCGCAGGAAGAAGGTCCCGTAGCCCGCCAGCCCCCGGATCGTGTCGAACTCGGCGTACTCCGGAAGGCGCCCCGCGTCGATGCGGCGGTGCGCGGCCTCCAAGCGGCGGCGGGTGTCGGTACCCATCTGCCGGTCCAGGGCGCTCAAGGCGCGCTGGTAGGTGCCCGGCAGGTGGTCGGTGACGCAGGCCATGGTGTGCGCGAGGGCGGGTGCGCCGTAGAAGGGATGGCTGTCGAGGCCGCTGGTGAACGGTTGTCGAGCGGCTGCGGCAAGCCAGTCGTGGGCGCGTTGCCACGGCCCCAGGCCGGCGGCGGCCCGTTCGACGTGCAGCAGGGCAATGCCCGTCGGCCCGTACGCGAGGTGCTGACGGTGCAGGGAGGCATCTGGTCCCAGAGGCGCGGTGGCGG
The DNA here is from genome assembly GCF_027158125.1 of Streptomyces sp. H39-C1. Lineage (NCBI taxonomy): Bacteria > Bacillati > Actinomycetota > Actinomycetes > Kitasatosporales > Streptomycetaceae > Streptomyces > Streptomyces sp. H39-C1. The sequence continues at coordinate 87,811 of NZ_JAPVLS010000025.1, read as the reverse complement.
GGTTGGCCAGGAGGTCGGCGACAGCCCCCGCCGTCTTGAGTGCGAGGGGGTGGGTCATCGTGCCCTCCGGGACATCCAGGCCAGGGCTGCGGCGCGTGTGAGATAGAGGCAGATCTCTTCCTCGGCGAAGTCGACCGCGACGTGCCGCACGAAGTGGACGTGGAGGAGTGAGGAGAGGACGTCGTTCAGGCGGATGCCTTGGGTGTCCGGGCCGGGGATGCCCGGCCGGTAGGCGGCCAGTGCCGTGGTCCGGTCGGACCACGCCTCCACGATGGGGTGCCCGCCAGGCACATCGCGCAGGGCTGCCCAGTCGCCGGACGGGTCGGCCAGCCGTACGGCCTCGGCGAACTGCGGGCGCGGCACCGCCGCGGGGGCGGTGGACGAAATGTGTTCGATCAGCCAGCGCATCCCCTCCTCGGTGCTGCCGAGGAAGGTGGTGGCGATGGCGATCGTCTGAGCGGCCACGAGTGCGCGCTGCTGCGGGCGTTGGGACTGGGAGAGCTGGGCGACGACGGCACGTGAATCTGCGCGGAACACTTCCTCGGCGGCGTCCCAGGCAGCCCCGGAGCCCCAGCGGCCCATCTCGCGGTAGGAAGTGGGGAAGCGCACGTCGGACAGCATTCCGGCCGTGCGCAGCTCATCGGCCCAGATGCCGATGGTGCGGGCCGTCTCGGCAAAGGCATCGGGATCGGGCAGCGCGATGCGCACCCGTAGGTGCTGATCCGGGTCGCGGAAGCGGATGAACCACCAGGTCGGGCCGCCAAGCCGGGCCAGTAGGTCAGGGATGTACTGGGTGAGCAGGGTGTTCTGGCGGCGCAGGTCGCCGTACAGGGTGGTCAGCAGCAGGGACGAGACTCCCGGTGTTTGGATCTGCTCCGGGGATAAGGCGCGGGCCCGGGTGGGGGCCGGCAGGGGCGGCCACGGCGACAGACGCGTCGCCTTGAGCGGCATGACGATCTCGTGAGCTCGGCCGCCGGACCAGCCGTACGCGTCGGCGGGCGCAGATTCCACGAAGACGGCCAGAGGGACACGGGTCAGGTGCTGGCGCAACAGGGCACGGTGTCCGGCCTGGTCAAGGTCAAGGTGCAAGCGCCGGTCCTCCTCGGCCAGGACGACCCGCTGCGGCATCCGTCGCCTCACCCTCCACTCCTCCAGGGCGCTGTCCCACTGGACCTGGGGGCGGTCGCGGCCGGGCAGGTCGGCTGCCTCCAGTCGCCACCGTGCGGGGGCGAGCACCGTGCGCCCGTAGCGGAGCCGGGGCAGGAACGGCATCGTGCTCGCAGCTCCCCAGTCGAACAAGGTGACCTGCGCGCACTGGGCGCGGGACAGCTCGGTGAGGAACCGGACGATCGGCGGGGTGTGCGTGGTGAGGTTCAGCGCGTGCATCCCCACGGCCTCAATCCGCTGTCCGCGCTCGGGTGCCGCCAGATACATGCGGCGGCCGTCGCACGCCACGGCCAGGTCATCGGGCGTGAGTACGTCTCCGCAGATGGCGCGGTGCTCCTGGACGCTGATCACCATGGGCAACACCTGCGGGGAGCGGGTGACGTGGGCGCTCGTGGCCAGCAACGGCGGGAACGACAACTGCGCGGCGCTGGTGTCGGCATCTGCGGTCGGCAGGTCAGCCAGTTCCGCTGTCAACCCTTCGCGGTCCTCGGGAGCTAACACGCCTAGGAAGCGGCCGGTGGTGACCCCAACGCCCCGGGACACGCTCATAAGTTCCAGGCGGAAGTGCCCCCGGTACAGCTCCTCAACGCTGGCCGCGTGCACCCGGACACCGACCTCCAGGTGCGGCGGCACCCTGGGGCGCTCAGGCCCGAGGTCCATCGCGGCGACCAGATCTTCGGTGAGGACAACCTCGTCGTGGCCGTCGAGGGCGGCAGCCTGAGCCAGCCGCACCAAGGTGTCGTCCCGTGCGGAGAGGCGGGAGCGGTCTTCGGCAGGCTGGGTGCCCGGGTACCCGTCGGGGAAGCCTGTGCCGCTATCGGCGACGACTTGGTTGAGCGGCACCATCGTGCCGATGCCGTATCGCTCGTAGAACCGCCGCTGATATGCCTTCCACGCCTCAGTCCCGTAGGGGTGGGCGCTCACCCGGGTCAAGACACTGGCGGCACGCTCGATCTCTTGCGCAACCGCTTCGGGCAACTCGACCTGGGCGTCCAGACGAAGATCCAGAGCGAGGGGGTGTCCCTTCAAGGTCGGAACCTGAGCCCGCATCCGCGCGGCGGCGCGGGCCCGGCCACTGCGGGAACTGCAACCGCTGAGGTCGATCTGCACGGCGTGCAGGTCGCGGACCGTATCCGCGACCGACACCAGGCTGTCGGCGCTCACGGCATCGAGTTGGCCCAACAGGTATTGCAGGGCGTCAGTCTCGGTGCTCGGTGCGTGCAGGTTCGTGATCAGCACCTCGTGCAGGACTAACTCTCGCACGAGCCGCTGAATCTTCTCGGCCCCCGCTGCGGGGAACTCCGCAGAGAGCTTGTCCGCGAGGACACCCGCGGGGATCGGCTTCCTGGCTGCGTCCAGGACTGCTCGCACCGGCCCGGTCAGGGCGACGGATGCTTCGACCGCACGCCGACGATCACCCCGGGGGTCGGACCTGTAGGGCACGATGAGCCGGTCACCACGTCTCGCGGTGGTGTTGTTGACGACCACCGAGAGTCGTTCCAGCAGTTCGGGGCACGCCTCCAGCCGTTCCACCACGGCAGCAAGCCACTCTGCACTCGCCCGGCTAACAACCGTGTGTCCCGAGCCCCATCGCGTGCGCGCCCTGGTCCCGATGACGGCCGGGGCCACGCCGGCGAAGAGGCCGAATGGAGTCGCCCGGTGTTCGGCGCGCAACACGTAGCGCGCCACTGAGGCGACGGCACGCCGAACATCACGCGCGGCCGGGTCGCTGGACGAGCACAGGACGCGTACCTGTGAAGCGAGAGCGGGGCTGGCGTGCCCAAGAGCCTCGGCAACATCCTCCTCGAACCACACCTCGCGCAGCCACGCAAGCCGGGCAGCCGCGCCGCGAGGGGACGGGTCGTCGAGGTCGGGGCACGGGGGCACGGGAAGTTCCGGCCGGGCGACAGCACGGAGGAGAGCGGTCTTCCCGGCGCGGAACGCGGTGCTCGAAGTCATCACAACCTCCGTGGTCTGGGTGAGCGGCCGGTGCCTTCGCGCGAAGAGTCGCGAAGGCACCGGCCTTGGATGACGCGGGACTCAGGTCAGGCGACGTTGGTGGTGCAGGCGCCGCAGGTCGTGCCGCAGCCGTCGTTCGTCAGGCTGATCAGACCCGCGGTGTCGGAGACCTCGACCAAGGTGACGTCCAGGTCGAAACCGTCCGACGTCGTGCCCGAGTCCTGGGGCTTCACCTGCGTGGTGTGTGTGACGTGGGGACTCATGCGAACTCCCATGTGTTCGAGTTGAGTTGCGGATAGTGGTGCTGCCGGGACCTACGTGCGGAGCGTATGGAGACCGCAATGCCGCAGGGGAGATTCCCGGCCACCGGCCCGAGGTGCCATGCCCTTCATGTGGAACACGCAGGGCCGCCTGTCCCGGATCGGGGTCTTGCGCCGCCCCGATGAGTCGGGCTCGTGCCCACCGATTCACCGAGGCGGCCGTCTAGGCGCGGGCTGTCGCGATCTCCCGTTCGAGGTCGACAACCGATACGCCTCGCAACTCGCGAACGAGCTGTGAGGCGAGGAACCAGGGTCTGAGGAGGTGGTCCTTGTATGGCAGCGGTATGTCCTTGGCCTCGTCGCTCACTACTACGGGCACCGGCCGCATGTCGGCGCCGGTGGTGTAGAGCGTGCCCAGGACCCCGTACAGACGCGGCACGCGTGCCCGTAGTGCGACGGGTCCGGCCTTCGACAGATGAGGACACTGCTCGACCGCAATCACGGCGCAGTCGAGGCAGAGGGGTGGTTGCCACGTAAGGGCTCCCTCAGGCCAATCAGCCTTGGTGGTGTCCTTCGGCCTTGCTGCGATGAACAGGTAGCCGCTGGCAGTGCGGCTGGCCGTCTGGACGACGCAAACCTGACACCGCAGGCCCTGCATCGTCTCGCGCTGTCGAGACGGATGAACCATGCTCCATCGTGGCGACCCGATCGGCCAGCCGTCCTCGTGTGTCTGGGAGCACCGGGCCCAGAGGACTCCCTGGTCGTCCCGATCTCCCAGGCCCTCGTCCAGGTAGCACAGTCCTCCGCCGGAGCGGAGTCCGAGCTTGGCCGCGACTTCCGGCTCCTCGCCGCGGCGGGCCGTGATGTACGGGACGACAACGGATCGAGGCGTGGGGGCGGTCATGCCGCAGCCTCCGCGTTCACGAGCGGGCGGTGCGGCGCGATGATCTGGCCGTCCGGCAGCAACTCGCCAGTATCTTCGAAGATCAACACACCGTTACATAAGAGCGTCCAACCCTGTTCCGGGTGCAGGGCCGTTGCACAAGCCGCCTCGCGATCTGGGGCGCTCGCTGGCGGACAGGGGGGTTGATGCTGGCACATGTGATTCCTCATTGGCTGCCCTCGCCCATCGGCTCGCCTCGGGAGTCCCGAGCGCGCTGGTGGACAGGGAGATCGTTATCGGCGCTGACGGCTGCAAGGGGTGCGTGGGGCGGCTGCTGCGGGCATTCGGCCGTAAGGGAGCTGGCGGAATATCCGAAGAAGTGGAGTCGTTCGCGAGCGTCGAGAGCCGGACGGTCCGGTGGGCGTTCGCCCCACTCGACGAACCAGCTCTCGCCAGACAAGCTGACCCGGGCCATGGGGAAGCCTGGCCGGCCAAGGAGAGCGTCACGCACTGCCAGCGCGACCGCCGCCGGTCCCGCGTCGATCCGTCCGCCCCGCCTGCACCCGCCCACCGGGACGGCGAGGAGAGGGATGCGGAAGATGCGCACGGCGACGCTTCTGGGCAGGAGGCTCTGATCGTGGAGTCGCGCGGCCACGAACTCGTAGTCGTAGGCTGCGCGAGCGGGCAGCACCGCGACTGTCAGCGGCGGGCGGGCGCGGTCGTGCTGTTCGGCGGCAGCCGTTCGCAGGCTCACAGCAGTTCCTCCAGCAGCTCATCGAGCGAATCCGACACGGCCATGGCAAGGCGTCGAAGGTGAGCGAGAGCCTGGGCGAAGTCGCGAGGAAATCGCGCTATTAACAGGTCTTGGTACGCCCCAACGGTCGCGGGTAGCACTCCGCTGTTGGGCTGTCGAGCCACGTAGATGACTCGTCGGAATACCGCGTGCATACGCGGTGTCAGTTCCTCGATATCAGCCATTGTCAGGTCGGCATGTTCACCGAGGACTAATTCGAGGTCATCGAATACGGCATCAACCACGGGAATCTCTGGCGACTCCAGAAGGAACCGCTCTCTCAGTTTGGCAAGTAGCCGCGCCTTGACTTGATCGTCGTTTTGGTAACTGCCGTCACTCCGGGGATTCGGAGGAGCCTCGGCCACTTCGAGCACGCAGCTCCTCATCGGCTCCTCCGCCTCTTCTCGGGCATCTTGAGCGTGCACCACGTCCTCGTCCCGTCCGAGCTGACACCCCAAGACGCCGCAAGGGCATCCACGATGAACAGGCCACGGCCGTTGAGCGCGTCCGGCCCGGCGTCACGCAGCTCCGGCAGAGCGGACGAGCCGTCATCCACCTCCAGCACCAGCACATCCAGGCCGATCACCAGACGGAAGGTGATCTGCCGCTCGGTGCCGTGCCGGAAGCCGTTCGTGACCAGCTCGCTGATCAGTAGCTGTGCGTCATCGACCAGGGCCGACAAGCCCCAGACGTTGAGCTTGGCCCGAGCGATCCGACGAATCCGGCCGACCCAGACCGCAGTGGCCCTTGGCACCTGACCATCGGCCCCCAGACGCTCGCGGTCGATGGTCAGGGCGAGGTCATCGAGGACGGTGGGTATGGCGTGTGCAGAGCACCCAGCACGCAGCTCATCAAGGATCTCGGGGCCCAGTGCAACCACAGCCATGCCTCACTCCTCCGCAGCTCAGAGGGGCAGCGCAGCCGGAACCAATAGACCTTGTAGATCGGGTTCACGACTTTGCCGCCCGCGTTCACGCTGGCATCAACTACGGTCTACCGAGGGTAGGTTCATCTGCAACCGCATCTGCGCTGAAAATTCAGCGAAGACGATATTGGACTATGCGCGAACCTGCACAAGGGGCTGTCAGCCCCGAACATGAGGTGCAACACTCTGCACACGGCACCTCAAGGTCGACACACAGACACAGGGAGGGCGCACACGTGGCAGCGAAGCGGGGGGCGACAGGCAGACGCCTCGAACTGGGCCTCCAGTTGCGGGGCATCCGCGAGAGCATCGCGATCAACGGCAAGCCGATGACCCGCAAGGTGGCGGTCCAAGGCACGAAGCTCTCCGAGGCCGCGCTCCAGCGCATCGAGACCGGGGGCCTCAACTTCCGCAACGTCGGCGACCTTCGGAAGCTACTGGCCAAGTACGGGGTGGACGACGAGGAGACCATCGACTCGTTCGTCGAGATGAACCGTGACGCAACCAACCAGGACTGGGTGACGCGTTACCGAGGCCAAATGCTTCCCGCGATGCAGGGGTTCGTCGGGATCGAGGCCGAAGCCCAGGAGATCAAGCTCTACCACCCGCAGGTCGTGCACGGGCTGCTCCAGACGGAGGCGTACGCGGAGGCGATCTTCGAGATCGAGAAGCCCATCGAGGAGACGACCAGCGAGTTCAACCGCGTCAACGTGGCGCTCCGCATGGAGCGCAAGCAGCGAGTCCTGGCGCGCGAGCCCGACCCGGTCAAGCTGTGGGCGATCCTCGGTGAGGCCGGCCTGCGGTACACCATCGGCAGCGGGCACGACGTCATGCGGGAGCAGTACGAAGAAATTACGAGGCTGTCGAAACTCGACCATGTCAAAATCCAGGTGCTCCCCATCAACGGTCGGGGGTATCGCGCGAGCAGCGACTTGGCCATCCTCGACTTGGGTGACGGCCTGCCCCCGATGGTCCAGGTGGACAACGCTTGGGGCGCGGTGTCGACTTCTGACAAGCCCAAGGAGGTGGCACGGTTCACCCGTAGGTTCAACCAGATGATCGCCTCGGCGCTCCCGTCCGAGGAGACACCTGAATTCATGCAACGACTAGCACGAGAGTTGTAGAGCCATCAACACTCACATTCCAGCCCTGGAGCTGGCACCCGAAGATGCCTGGTACAAGTCGTCGTTCAGCGGCGGCTCAGGAAATAGCTGCGTCGAGATCGCGGACGTCACCGCTGCCCGTGGAGTGGTCGGCGTTCGCGACTCCAAGGACCCGAGCGGCCCGGCCCTACAGATCAGTCCGGCCGGGTGGTCGTCATTCGTCACGCTGGTTCGCTCAGGCGAAGTCGACTTCGGCACAGTCTGATGGCGGACGAAAAGCGGTAACACGCAAGCCGATGGCCCTCCTCTGGCGATTAGGGGAGGGCCATCGGCATTCACCGCGTTCAACGCGGGACCAGGCTATGTTCGCACCATTCAGCTCAGGGATCAGTCGCATCCGGGCGGGGACCGAATCCGCGACGGCACCGAGGATGGCTGATCGGCCAGTCCGCAGCCTCCTCAACGCTGCGAAGAGTTCGGTTGGCCTTATCCGGGTCCTGATGGGACGTCCAGCCGCAATCGGACCCGTCGAAGACCTCAACCACAGCGACTCCAGCTTGACGGGTCCGGTTCAGGGTGCCGGCGTTATAGGCGACGGCTGACTTCGCGAGCGTGGCGGCCTCGGCCCAGGCGCGTACCGGGACGCGCGCCCCATTGCGGTAGATGACGTGCGTCAGCTTGTGCTTGGCGGCGAGCCGATCGGCGAGGTTCTTCGCGGCCTGCTTTGCGGTCATGTTGCCAGCGGCCAGCAGCGGCACTTCCCGGCGCGCTGCTTCCCGTGCGGCACGGTAGAACTGGCTGGCCATCCGCTCGGCCTCCTCGGAGCGGCGCAGGAAGTCGGCGTAGGAGTCTGCCGCGAGCGACTGGAGTGCGTCACGGTGGAACGTGGTCCAGGTGAAGGTCACGCCCAGGGCCTCGGCGGCCGTACGCCCACCCTCCTCGTATAGGTGAGGAAGCTGGCGCTGTACGAACTGCCGGGCCTCTTGGTCCACACGCCGCCGGAACTCTGCGATGGCCTGCTTGAACTCCTCCAGCGTCGCCAGGGTGTATGGCGTTCGCGGGTTGTCCGCGAACTTGGCGATCACCTGCCGCTGTTTGGCCGCCAGGCGCTGCCAGGCTTCCTCAAGAACGGCAGCCACTCTGCGCGCGACCTCGTCAGGATCTCCCGGAACAAGCGGCGGCCACTCGTACGGCACGGCCCGCTACCTCGTGCGCCGAGACGGCAGCAGCGGCGTGGTTACCAGGTCGGCGCTCGCCTCCCCGGCAGCCGGGTCATCCGGTGCGACGAGCTCGGCGAGACCAGCGATCTGGCGCTCCAGTCCGGCGAGGTTGTTGCTCTGGTCGATGGTGACCACACCGTCGACCGTCATGCGCAGCGGCTCGCTGAGCAGCTTGGCGCGGCGCTCGCTCAGGACCTCGGCAACGACAGCTCGCGCTCGGCCCAGGCGGGCGTAGCGGGTGGCGAGGTCCTGTTCGTCCGTGGCGGTGCCGAGCTGCGCCCGCAGCCAGGCGAGGAGGATCGGGTCCATCAGTGCTCCTGGATAGCCGTCGCCCGCCCCCACCCGGGCAGGGCGGGGACGGGCTGAGGTTGCATGTACTTACGCGTCGGCGTCGGCGGTCTTCCTGCGCCGACGCGGCACCGGTGGCGCAGGTTCAGCCTCGACCTCGGGCTCGGGCTCGGGCTCGGGCTGCGCGGTGAAGCCGAAGACCGGCGACTCGTCCTGCTTCGGCTCCTCGGGCCCGGACTCCTCCGCGTCGGGCGTCGACTCGTCGACCTCCCACGCGTCCGGGTTGGTGATCTCTGCGGCCAGGTCGTCGTCCGGCTCGTCACCGGGCTCCAGGACGATCCACTCGCGCGTCGTCGGGTGCTCGACGTGCACGGCTGCTGCGAGGCGGCGGCCCATCAGATCACCTTCGCCACGATGTGCGCGTCCGGTGTGTGCAGTACCGGCATACCCACCGCCGCACCCTTGGTCCAGATCTGAACCGGGTCGTCCTGCGCACCGCGGGTGATGATGATGCCCGGCCGGTCCTCCTTGGTGATCTCCGGGTTCGTGCCGCGCGACAGGGCCAGACCCTCGGCGGTCACACCGAAGATCGTCTGCCCCCACTTCGTACGGTCCGGCGGCAGCATGACCCACCGGTCATCGGGGAGGACCTTGGTCTGGACTCCGTCGACGCGCACCTGCCCCTTGTAGAAGGTGACCGGCGGCAGACCGTAGTTGTCGCGCACGACGTTGACCTGCTGCGGCGTGAGCGTGGCGGTCGGGGTGTTCGACGGGTTCACCGAGCCGTAGTAGGCCGCGCGATACGCGTTGTTGGCGGACAGGTAGGAGAACGCCTTGCGGCTGGTGACCACCAGCTCCGGGAAGGGAGCACCCCGGTCATCGAGGTACTGCGTCCAGCCCAGCTCGTCCCTGATCGGGTCAGAGGTGGGGTCGGACCACAGCTTCGAGACGGTCGGCAGGTTGCCCGCCGGCACGCCCCAGTCGACCTCCGTGGTCAGCCCGTTCTCCGCGACGAGCGAGAACTTGCCGTCGACCAGGACGTCACCCCAGGCCAGCTCGACACGGGAGCGGATCGCCTCGACGTGCCGCTCGGTGTCGTCGTACAGCAGCTCGATCAGCCGGTCTTCGTCCGCGCCCCGGGACGCCTCCAGCAGGATCTGCTCCTGCTCGCCGACGAGGAGCTTCTGACCGAGGGGCGGCAGCATGCCCTCGCGGGTGGTCTGCCACGCCTCGCGGGACGCGAACGGCACGCTGGCGTCGAAGGCGCGGTACTTCGCGACGTTGACGTACCGGCCGTTGTCCTTGACCCGCCACTTCACCTCGTCCTGCTCCAGCGTCGGGATGATCCCGCCGTCCTTGGTGAACAGGTGGTCCGCCGGCGAGGGGATCGCGCGGGCGAAAGTCGTGAGGTCGCGGGCAGCGACGTTCTTGATCAGGTCCTGAATGGTCATCGTCGTCCGCCTCTCACACGTACCGGATCTGGGGGCCGGTCACCGACGGGGTGACCTTGGTGGGGTCGATACCGCCTGGGACCTTCGCGGCGACCACAACGCCGTGCCACAGCAGCGCGGCAGGCACCTTCGTGGAGCCCGGCGCGAACAGCGCCTCGGCGAAGACGTGACCGGCGAGGTTCTGGCGGCCGTCGGTCGCCACCGGGTCGAAAGCCCCGTACAGGCCGCTCGCGGTGATCTTGCCGACGGGCACGCCGGACAGGACCCGGCTGTAGGGCTGGGTGGTGTCGGTCGACGCTGCGGTGTGCGTGCCAGCGGTCAGCTTCGACACGTCGAGCGTGATGGTCTCGGTGGAGTCGGTGCCGTGCAGTGCCGCGAGCCAGGCCCGGTCGGCGGTGTACGACGTCGACGTGGTGATGGGCTGGAGTGTCACAGCCGTCCTCCCGTGGACGTGAAGCGAATCGGATTCGCGCGCTCACCTGGCGGTGGCGCCGTCCACGGGAGGTGTGAGGGGCGTGGTCCCCATGTCCGGCTGTCCCGCCGGTGGGGTCATGGAGTGCGCCATGACGTCGCTGGGCCTGGTCAGCCGGAGACGAATCCTCGACGCCGGGCCATCTCCAGTCCGGCCGCGCCAGGCTTGGGCGGTACGCCGCCACGCGACGGCGGGCCGCCGGCGGGAGAGCCGCCGGGGGCGGGCGGTGTGGTTTCGCCGGTCTGGCCGAACAGCTCCGGCCGCCGCTCCTTCAACTGCTCGGCAGCCGCAGCCACCGCGTCCTCATCAGCGTCCGGCTGGTCGTCGAGCGCCCGGTCGATGAGGAGGATCGCGTCGCCGAGGTCATCCCCGGCTGCGCCGAGTCCGGCAAGGGCGGCGCGTCGGATGGCGGCGCGCTCCCGGGCTGCGGCCTGCGTCTCGCGGGCCTCGGCCGCCCTCAGCATCTCCTCGGCGGCCTGCTCCCTGCGTTCGATCTCCGTCAGCGCGGCCTGGTCGGCGTCGCGCTTGGTGGTGATGAACTCGGTCAGCGCCTCGGAGTTGTCGAAGCCGAGATCGCCGAGAAGCTTCTTCAAGGCGGCCCGGCCGCCCTGCGTTTTCTCACGCGCCAGCAGCCGCGACAGGTCCTCCTGCGTGACTGAACCGCTGGCAGGGGCGCCGTCGTCTTCTGGCTTGTTGGAGTCGTCTTCGGGAGAGGCACCGAGGATCGGGTAGATCGGCCGCCCGTCACGGCGGTGCCCGACCGGTTCGAGCGGATTGGGGAGTGAGGGGCGCGTCATGCGTGAACCATCCACAGGTCTCCAGCGCCCCCGCGCCTAGATCACTGTACCGATGTCCGGAAGTGCCTCGCTTCGGCGGTCGTCCACCCCAACGACGGCTACGGATTCTGGGCGGCGAAAACGGTACCGGCGAAGAGGTGGGCGGTGCTGCGTGTGCCGCCGGTCACCTCGTCCATCATCCGCGTGGTGATGATTGCCCTGGGAGTGAAGTAGCTACGGAATGCGTTCGTCTCCCTGATGATCGCTTGTGCTTTGACTCGTGACTGCTCTGCGACAGCTGTACGTACCTCACCGTGCACCTGCCGCATCCAGTCAGTGAACGGGGAGTAGAAGAGGTCGTATCCGAGATGCGATGCCAAAGCGAGTGCCGCCTCGTTGTTCTTCCTCAGTTCCCCTGCGGTCGAATCGAACTCGCGGAGTTCTACGAAGCGTCCCGATGCGGCGTCGGTGACGACGGTCTGGAGATACGTCATCCACTGGGAACCGTCCGTCCGGATCTTTGCGATCGTCTCGATCGCCTCGGCCTTCCTCTGGTCAGCCTTGGTCCGTTCGTCTTCGGCTTCCTTGCGCTGCTGCAAGCGGCGCGGCACCAGGTAGGCGACGGTGGCCGCCATGGTGGCAGCAGAGACGCTGGAAGTGAAGGTGATCCATGCGCCGTCCATCGGGCGCCCCCGCGTTCTTCTCGAAAGATCGGACACGGGGACAACGTGCTCAGCCCTCGGATGGTGCCAGCGGGACGGCTGGGATTTCGGTCTTTGCTTCGGGCAGCCCGAGGTATTCGCGGACGGCGGCGTTGTCGCCGGTGGCATCGGCGAGGCGGGCGGCGGCCTCGAAGGCACGAGCCTGGATGCGTTCGATCTCGGCTTGGGCGTCGTCGATCGGGTAACCGGCGTCGATCAGCATGCGGATGCCGGTCTCCACCGACAAGACACTGGCGCCGACGGCCTTGACCACCTCATCGAGGATGGCAGCTCGGTCGGTCGGGGTGTGCGGTCCCCACATCAGGCGCGCAGGAAGCGACTCGCCCGCGGGCCAGCCCTCCGCCTGTCCCGCCTGGTGGAGGCGTTGCACCATGCGCAGCAGGACGGCGTACTTGTGGGTGCGGGCCAGGCGCATGGCGGCGACGAGCGAGTCCAGCGGCCCGAGCGCGAGTTGCAGGGCGTAGCCGGACGGCAGGGCGGTCGGGTCGAGGGTGCCCAGGCCGGCGGCGGTGAGGCGGCTGTTCGCGGCGATCCGGTCGAGGATGTGGTCGACGCGGGAGCGCAGTTCGGCGAGCTGCGCGGACGTGTCGAGGACGTCCATGCGCCCGTTGTCGTTGAGCTGCCACACCGTCCCGGCCCGGACCTTGACCGGGAGCGGCTGGCCAGTGGCACGGTCGATGGGCAGCCGCGCCCCTGCCAGGCCGATGATCGGCGAGCCGGTGGTGGCCGAGGCTCCGGAGCTGTCGGTGTCGGTGGCGGACAGTTCGTCCAGGGCTTGGAGGACGGTGGCGATGGTCGGCTTGCCCCAGTGCTCGCCGCTGGCCGGAATGGAGTTGGTGACCTGGACGACGGGGATGAAGTCCGCCCTCAGGTCGAGCCGGTCGAGGACTTCGCCGTCTGACCGCACCCGGTACGTCGCCTTGCTCATGGGCAGGTCGTAGAGGAAGTCGGCGTACTTGAGGTCGTCCAGCTCCCATTCGGCGTCGGTGAGGTAGCACGTCCACGGCGTCGGCCGACCCGGAGCCCACGGGTAGGTGCGCGTGATCGCGCCGGTCTCGCCGTTGAGGAAGTCGCCCTTGCTCAGCACCGGCGCGCCGTCGTCGGCGTAGACGTACTCGCGCACGGTGTCGCCGTCCTTCGTGGTGCCGCTTCGGCTGGCGGGAGCGATCGGCCCGAGTTCGTACGTGATGCGGCGGAGCCTGGCTTTCAGGCCGCGCCGCTTGTCCTCCGGCAGGTCCCAGGCCAGGTGCACACGCATGGGGAATTCAGCGCCGTCCTGCTCCCCGTCCTCCGGCCACTCCGGGAAGTACAGGCCCGGGTCCCACGTGCGCAGCAGCACGCGGCCCTTCGCCGGGTCCCAGGCGAGGCTGTAGACCGCGTCACCCAGCAGGATCGCGGTCCGCTCCGCCTGCTGTATTCGCAGCGGCAGAAGCTCCTTCTCGGCCCAGGCCCTCAGCTTGTCCTGAACTGCCAGCGCCATGGCGGCTTCGTTCGTCGGATCATCGTCGGCGTGCTCCGCGCCAGCGACCGTGATGGTCTGCTCGGAGCCGAGGAGGTAACCGAGCGCGGTGTCGACGAGCTTCGAGGCATCGCCGAGTTCACGCCGCTCGGTTCCGGTTTCGTCGTCCCCGGTGATCGCGGCGACCTGACCGGCTTGATTGGAGTCGTACGCGGCGAGCAGGCGGTAGGCCGCCAGGCGCCGCAAGTCCTCGTCGGGAACCCAGGATGAGGTCAGCTCCGCCCAGGCGTTGCGGCCCGGTCGGCGCGGGTCTGCCATGACTGGCTTGTAATCCAGCCAGCTCCAGACGTCGGTGATCAGCTCGCGAACGCCCACAATGCCCCTCCAGGCAGTCGGCCCCGCGCCGCAAGATCAGGTTACGGCGTTGGCGTGGGCCCGCTGGCCTCTGCGACTGCCTCGTCATATCCGGGCAGGCCCGGCGCTGGAAAGGACGAGCACGCGGACAGGAAGCCGCCTCGGTCGCCCGCGCTCTGCTGGTGCTCACCGAGCTGGTCCCAGCGGTCCGCGCACTCTCGATCGCTCGGACTGGAGTAGGAAGGCGGTGCGCCGTCGGCGATCTTCTGCCGCTGCAGAGCCAGCCCTTCGCTGCGCCCGAGCCGGTACGTCTCGCGTACACGGTCGAGGTGTGCGGCGCGCTGGTCCTCGGCCGTCGGCTTCTCAATCCCGGACGAACAGCCCGTGAGGCACACAGCCGTGAGAGCGGCAGCGCACAGAGCTGTGGTCCATTTCCCCCTGGTCCCCATGATCGTGAGGCTAGCAGCGGTCAGCGGCTCCGGGCTGGGCTGGGCCGTTTCCTCTTGGGGCCGTTTCCTGCACCGGCCGAGCCGCGTCTCAGCGGCGGCCGTCGAAACGGTCATCGTCGATGTCCGTTGGCAGGGTGTCGAGTTGGTCGGGGTCGGCCAGTTCCGTCAATCCGTGCACCGCTGCGTCCATACGGTCCGGGCTGTCCATTCCTTCGACCCAGGTGACCATCTGGTCCTCCAGATCGGTGTAATCGCCGACGTGATGAACGAGCTGCTGTTCATAGAGCTGGGCTACCGGCGCTGCGCGCAGGCGCTTGCCGACCTTGGCGACGACCTCCAGGATCATCGGCATGAGCAGACCCTTGGTGACGCCTTCGCGGCGTAGCTGCTCCCACGCCTGGGTGACGATCTGCCTCGCCATGTCCCCGCCGTAATTCTTCTCGACCACGATGGCGTCCGCTTTGAGTTCGAGAGCGAGTCGGCAGGCGGCCAACCCCCAGTCGTTCGCCCCCATGGAGCCCGACCTGTCGGCGAGGACGTACAGCTGCCGGTCGAAGTCCCGACCGACACCGATGATCCCGGTCTCGTCGCCGACGGTGGACTCTCCGCCGGCGGGGTCGACGGCCACGACGATGCGCGCCATGTCGACGCCGGAGAACTGGACGGCGTTGACACGGGCGGTGTCGATCCACTCGCGCTTCCAGACGCCACCCTCGGGAGGGCGTGGCTTCTGCATGTAGAGGGCGCCCCAGACCCGTTCCCCGACCCGCCTGCGAGTCCGGGCATGGTGGGCTGCATCGAATCGCTCGGGCCACAGCGGCTCGCCGGGTGCCCGGCCGAGCGGGTCATCGGGGCTGTCGGCGAGAGCCGGAAGGTCGATGACGCGCCAGTCGTCGCGCTCGGTGGCGAGGATGCGTCCGGCGAGATCGTCTTCGTGCCAGCGGGTCTGGATCAGGCAGATCGCGCCGGTGGGTTCGAGGCGGGTCTGAATGACGGAGGTCCACCAGTCCCAGGCGCGCTTGCGCATGGTCGGCGAGTCGGCGTCGGCCATGTCCTTGACCGGGTCGTCCACGATGGCGATGTGCGCGCCGCGACCAGTGAGGCCGCCGACGAGACCTGCGGCAAGCAGGCCACCCTCACCGCCGACGATGTCGAAGCGGTTGGCGGCCTGGCTGCCGGGCTTGAGGTGAATGCCGAGGTCGTCGCCCCAGGTGTGGATGGCGTCCCTGATCCAGCGACCGTGATCATCTGCCAGGTCTGCCGAGTAGCTGGCGATCATCATGCGGTGGCCGGGGTTGCGCCGGAGGTACCAGAGCGGTGCCCAGCGGGAGGCGCGTCGGCTCTTGCCGTGCCGCGGGGGCATCGTGAGCATGACGCGGTCGCAGCGGCCTTCGGCCATGTCGATGAACGCGCTGTCGATCAGGTCCAGGTGCGGGGCCTGCATCTCCCGGCCGCCGGTGAGGACCGCAGCGAGGGCGCCTGGCGAGCGGTCCATGGCCAACTGACGCTCGGCGCGCACCAGCTCGGCCCGCAGTGTCGGGGAGGCGGACCGAGCGATGGCACGGCGCTGGGCTGGTAGCAGCGTCTTGTAGTGGGCGACGACGCTCTCGTTGTCCCGGGGCGTCATTCGGCGTCCGGGTCGGTGAGCGCGATCAGGGCATCGAGTTCGTCGGCGGTGACGTTCTCGATCTGGACCGCTCCGCCGTCGGGGCCCGACAGCTCGGTGCGGACGGGCATGTCCAGGCCGAGAAGGCGGGCGCGGCGCTCCATGATTCGGAGGGTGCGGTCGATGGCGGCGAGGTCCTGGTCGCGGACCGCCTTCTTGTAGGCCACGAAGAACAGCCGGTCGAGCCGGTCGGCCTCAAGTGCACGCAGCTCGTCAACGTCGTCGTTCAGCTCGGCGCGACGGTCGGCGAGTGCAGTGCGGACGTCACGGCAGGCGGCGTGGATCAGGGCCTCGTCGGTGGGCGGGTCCTGGTCCTTGCGGTACCGCTCGATGCCGTACCCCTGCGGGTAGGCCATGCCGTCGGAGTTGGCGGTCGGATCGGCGGCGAGCTTGCGGGCGATCGTGAGCCAGTCCACGCCGGCGAGTCGTAGGTCTATGGCGTCCGAGCGGCGGCGCGCGATGGCCGCACGCGCGGCTTTGTCGGGGCGTCCCACGGCGGGGGTCCTCCACAGCTCGGGTGCGCCCCCGCGCCCAAGTCCATGATCCCATTTCCGGGGTGGGAGCCGCCCTCCACTCCGGCTCGGTGACCATTTCGCACAAGTCCATTTGCGAGAACCGGAGTTGCGCGGGTGAGGAAGCGGGGCCGGACAGTGGTTGTCCGGCCCCGCTCAAATCAGATCAGCGACATCTGTTCGCCCGTGCCGGGCTTCTTCGGCGGGGTGAACTCGGGAGGCGCATCCGGTGCACTGCGCTGAGTGCGCAACCACCATGCGAACTGGTAGTTCCGGCAGGTCCGGAAGCGGACAGAATTCCGGAGCGGTTCATCGGCAGGGATGCTGTGCTCGCCCCAGCCTGTGATGGGGCGAGCGTTTTCGAGGTAGACGTACAGGCCCGGCACGAGGGCGGGGCCCTCCCACTGCTCACCCGCGGCTCCCTCGAAGGCCAGGTGGGCGTTCTGGCTCCAGTTCCAGGGGTTGGGCAGCGCGCACAGATACCAAGCGAGCGGAGGATTGTCCTGCGGGAGTTCCAGCGCCTGGTGCCGGCGGCGAGCGTCCACGCGCGGACGGTCGGGCTGGCCGAAGCTGCGCAGGCAGTGTTGGTCGAGGGCGACGTGCCGCACGCCTGCCAGCCACATGATGTGGTACCGAGTCCGCGACTCGATTCGTATTTGTATTCGCTGTGACATGCGCTCCCCAAATGCTTTACCTAATTGGCGAGAGATTCATTTCTCTCTACTACCAATTTTATCAAATTTCCCACCAATTCCAGATGCCTGTCATGGCGGAAGCCATTCGGGTAAGGCATGTTGAATTCCTCTTCGAATGCCTTCTCGTACTCTTCTTTGGGAAGGGCGAGGGGGCGGCGGCACGTCGCCTTGAGGTTGGACCCGCTAAGGTCGGTGACCTTCACGTCCGCGAAGTAGCGGCGGAGCATGGGCTCCAGCGTCTCCGGCGTATGGAAGCGGAGCTTTTGCCACTTCCCCTTGACGAAGTTCATCTCCACGTTGTCGTCGTCGAGGAAGCTCATCTTCGTGGTCGCGGTCTGGGAGGTGACGCGCTTGGCCTTCTCATCGCGTAGTTCGCGGGCGAGGCTGCGCGTGCCCAGGCACACCACTCCGTCGGCGGCGCACAGGGCGTTGACGGTGGTCATCACCCAGTGCTGGTAGTCGAGCGAGGTGGTGGCGTTGACGACGGAGTCCAGAACAACGACGTCGTACAGGCCGTTGGTCTGGATGTCCTTTTCGATGTCACGGATCATGCCGACGACGGCCCGGATGTCGACGGCGTAGGAGCCGTCCCGGCACCGGTAAGGCTCGTAGTCGTGGATGTTGAAGCCCTTGGCGCGCAGGTGCTTGGCGTAGTCGCCGTACCCGGCGCCGAAGTCCACGACGCGCTGCGTGGGCTTGAGCCAGGGCGTGACGAGCTGGTCCCACGTCTCCGAGCCGTAGGCGAGCTTGCCCGCCTTGGCCTTGGAGGAGAACTGTCGCAGCCGCTTGGGCTGGACGATGTGCTGGTTCCAGACCGGGGCCTTGCCTTCGATCGCGCTCCAGTCGTAGACGCCGTACTCGCCGGTGAGGTCGGCGTGGAGCTGGGCGGCGTCGGCTGACGTCACTGTCCAGGCGAGGAGGTCGAAACGGGAGATGGAGGCGACAACGGCGTATTCGGCGTTGAGGACGATACGTCCCTGGTCGTCGATGACGACGCTGCCCCAGGGGCCGTGGCCGGCGGTCATGTGGCCGATGGCGTTGACGAACGACATGTTTTTGCGTTCGGCAACGCGGATGGACTGCCACGGGATGTAGGACCAGGCGCCGATCGTGCCGGGTTCGGCGTAGACGACGCTGGCCTCGGTCTCCACGCGGTTGTGGAGCAGGTTGAACTGGATCTCGTCCTGGAGGCGGACCTTCGTGCCGAGCATGACCGCGGGGGTGTGGGTCAGGCCGATGGCCTTGAGGCCCTTGGTCCTCTGGTGGCCCGCGACCAGTGTGCCGTCCGCGTTCAGGATGACCGGCTTGACGACTCCGTGGCGGCGCAGCGATGCCTGGAGGCGGACGAAGGCCGTCTCGCTGAGGCGGCGCGGGTTGTAGTCGGCGGGGCGCAGTTGATCGAGCGGGTACGACTCGTGGAACGTCGTGGTGGGTGCCTTGCTCATGCGGCGTCGCCCTCCTGGTGGGCTTCCTGGAGGACGTGCCAGCCGAAGCCGAGGTCGCTGTTCGTGTCGTCCACGAACTTCGTGTAGATGGAGTTGAGGACTTCG
This sequence comes from Streptomyces sp. H39-C1, assembly GCF_027158125.1. Classification (NCBI taxonomy): domain Bacteria; kingdom Bacillati; phylum Actinomycetota; class Actinomycetes; order Kitasatosporales; family Streptomycetaceae; genus Streptomyces; species Streptomyces sp. H39-C1. Next base: position 69,107 of record NZ_JAPVLS010000025.1, on the reverse strand, counting down.
ACCTCTTCGGAGGTGATCCGGACCCGCTTGGACTCCCACTGGAGGTAGCCCCACTGGAGGTAGTCGACGGTGGCGACGGCCCCGGTGCCTGCTCCGTCGGACGTCAGCTCCAGCGTCTCGGGAAGCGAGGTGTCGTCCAGGAGCCGGTCGACGCTCTCCCGGTCGTAGCCGGTGCCGGCGAGGTCGGGGATCTCGGAGAGGATGTCGGCGAGCAGGGCGGTGTCGTATCCGGCGAGGTCGTTGGTCCGGTTGTCGACGATGACGATGCGGGCTGCTGCTTCGTCATCGACGTCGATCCAGGTGGCCGCGATGTGTTCCCAGCCGAGGTGCTGGGCGGCGGCGACGGTGTGGTTGCCCGCCAGGATCTCGTTGGGCCGCCCGGTGTGGGTTCCCTTGTTGACCACGACGGGCCGGTACTGGCCGTTGACCGTCAGCGACTCGGCGATGGCCGGGATGTCGCCGGTACGGGGGTTGCGGTAGTACGGGGCCAGGTCGTCGATGGGGACGGCGAGCGGCAGGAGCTGTTCGGGGATGTTGGCGAGCGTGGTCACGGGCGTCCCTTGTGTAGGCCGTTCCCCGCGCCCTACGCACGCCAACACTAGACGATCAGCAGGGCTGTCGGCTCGGTTCAGCCGGGGCGCCGGTGGCCGTCGCAGCTTGCCCTGTTGCTGGCGGAGTGCCGTCAGCGGTCGCGGCGTTGGTCGCCTCGTCCCTGTTCCGGTAGTGCCGGAGTTCGGCGCGGATGGCATCGAGGTGGTTGTCGGTGATGGTGCTGGCGGTGAGCGGGTCGAGGTCGACCCGCTCACCGGTGTACTGGCGCGAGGTGGTCATGCCCCCGACGCTACTGAGTCGATGGGCTCCTGTACCGACTGGGGCATGGGCACCGGCTGGCCGTTGCCCGCGGCGACGAGCGCCGTCGTGATGGCGCTCGTCACGGCCTTCACGTACGCGGTGAAAGCCTCCGTCACGTTCTGCCGGTTGGCTCGGGACATGTCCCCGTTGAGGAAGAACGCTTGCCGCTGCGCACTGCTGATCTCCAGTTGCACGCCCATGCCGCGCCCGCTGCGGTTGCAGATGTTCGTGGCGTCGTTGCCGTTGATCTCTTCGCTGGCGACCTGGACGGCGAATCCGGCCTGCGACAGGGACTGTCCGATGTGGTCGCGCAGGCTGTAGTCGAGGCCGCCGAGGTTCGTCATGGGGGCGGCCCCGGCGGCACCGTGCCACGAGACGATGTGGGTTGCGCCCTTGGCCAGAGCGAGTGCCTGCGGGTCGTCGAAGCTAGTTGATGCCAGATGCAGGTCGCTGTTGTTGGCCTGCTTGGTGCCGTCGAACGTGTAGAAGTCGTGCACGTCGCCGGCGGCTGCGCTGGCGAGTTCGCTCGTGCCTTGTTCGATCCCTCCGCCGTGGATGGCCAGGTGGAGCAAGGTGGAGATCGGTGAGGAGCGCCAGGAGCGTTGGTAGTCGATGCCTTCGATCTGGGCGCTGGCGAGAGCGGCGAAGGAGTTGTAGAGGCCGGTGGTCATGGGGCACTTCCTTGAGTCGGGGTGGCCGCCGCGGTGATGGCAACGGCCACCGTCGCGATGCCTAACGGTTGTTGCAGCGGCAGATGCCTGATGGCAGGCACCAGGCGTCACAGGCGTTGCACCACTCCGCGCCCGGAACAGGGGGCTCGCCGCGCCCGGTCTGCCTGGGGGTCTGGTCCTCGGTCATGCCGCTGTTCTCCTGGGTCGTCGTCTGGGTGAGATAGCTGCTTCGAGTTCCGCGATACGCCGTGGGCCGTCCCGATCGGGAGCTTTACGAATCCTTCGGCGGCCCGGGTCTCGCTCGTCGGCGGCCTTCTGCGGGGGGCCGTCCCGTTCGAGGAGGAGACGTTGGTACAGCTCGCGGTCGGCGGGATTCCCTGTGAAGTCCTCTGCGCTCATGTCGCTCCGGAGTGCACGGGACCCGCCCCCGGCGTGGTCGGGGGCGGGTCCGGTCGTGATCGTGGCGCTGCATTCCCGGCGGCTTCGCTTCGGCGCGGAGCCGGTGCCTGGCGGGTAGGGCGCGGGGGATTGGCCACCCGCCAGGCACCGAAGGGGATGCCGCATGCCACGGCGTGTTGGTGGGCCGGTTCCTCGGCTGTGGGCGTTCCCACCAACGAGATAGACCGTATCACTCTTGAGTGTTGGGATCTATCTAACGATCTGAGTGATCCCTTCCGTCGTGCGGCACTCCGTATCCGAGCCCGTCAAGGGGTGCTGTCCGATCCGCAGTTGGCCCGTCCGTGAGGAACAGGTCTTGCTGCACCGCGTGGGGCTGGGCCGTGAAGTCCTCGGGCCTGAGCGTGATCTGTCGCATGCCGCGAGGGGGAGCCACGTCGCGGACTGGAATGACCGCGATTGCCGTGGCCACCCCTACCGCCGGGAACGCGTCTGCGGGCAACTCCCACAGGGTTCCCCGCGCCTCCCATATCCGGGCGAGGAAGTCCCTGCTCCTGTGATCGTCCCGGTAGGTGATGCTGCCGTACATGATCGCGACGAGGAGGCCGCCGGGCTGAATGAAGCGCAGCGCCCGCTCCACGTGCCGGATGTCCTGGCGTCCCGCGAACGGCGGGTTCATGATGGCCCGCTGATAGCGGCGCTCCACCGGCACACCGAAGAAGTCCGCCGTCGTGACCTGCCGGGCGTACCCGCCGGCGCGGATGTGCTCCGCGCGAGCAGCGTCGAGTTCGACGCAGTCCACGATGGCCCCGCGGGCTGCGACGGCTTCGGCGATGGCGCCGCGCCCCGCCGACGGCTCCAGCACCTCGCATCCAGGTTCGAGTTCGGCCAGGTCCAAGAGGCGTTCGACGGTGGGCTCGGGCGTCGGGTAGAACTGCCGGTCGACATCAGTGATCACCTCGCCCGTGGCGAGCAGCCCGGCTATGGCGTCGGCGCCGTCGATGGTGAAGAGATGCACCTTCTTGTAGCGGTGCCAGACGCCGCCCAACGCGTGAAGGGCGAGGTTGACGCGCTCGTACAGCTTGCGGTCGAGCTGGCCGTTCAGACGGAGTGCCGGGCCGTCGACCGTGGCTGCGCGAAGAACGTTGAGAACGTCGGGATCTATCTGCATGGCTGGAACTCCTGTTCAGGCGTACTGGGTGCAGTTGGCGGCGAGCGGGTGGCCCTTGTGATCTGCGCACACCGCATCGCCCGTAGTGGGGTCGGTGCCGCCGTCGCACAGCTCGCAGACCCAGTAGCCGCAGACGACACAGATCGCGGAGGCGAGCCGGTTGAAGGTGTCGGCCAGGTCGGCGTCACAGAGGCGACAGACCTCGGTCGGCAGCGTCCCGTCCTCGGGCCAGGTCTTGAGGCCGCCGATGTGCGCGGGCCGCTTCATGCCGTCTGCCCCTCCGCCTTGTTGGCGGTCTGGGCACCGGCGGCGAGGAGTGCCGCTTCGAGTTCCACCAGACGCGCCGCGACCATGATGGGGAAACGGACGTAGACAGAACGCCCGGCCCCATTGAGGAGTTCAGCACCGGCGATGAAGGTTGCGTTGCTGGCATCGGCTATGGCCTCCGGGTCGTTGTCGCGGCGGCCCTTGAACAGATGCTGGGCGGCCTCGCGGACGAGTCGGGCCGCGTCGGAGTCGTACTCCTCAAGGGCGTCGGCCGTGGCCGGCACTCCCTCGAACAGGTTGCGGTTGACGTTGCGCATGGCGTGGATGTCGTTCATCGCGGGGGGCTCCAGGTAGAGAGAGGCGAGGAGGGGGCGGCCCATTGGGGGCCGCCCCCTCGGTGAGTGGTTCAGGCGGCGACGGCGACCGGCTGAGCGTCGGCGTCGACCGTCTCCTCGGGCGCCGGGGTGTTCTCCGGCTCGGCGTCGTCAGTCTTGGCCTGCGGCGCGGAGGTGGGCTCCGCCTCCGCCTCCGCGTCTGTCTCCGAGGTGACGTCGGCGGCGGGCTCCAGGCGGACGAGTGCGGCGTCGGCCTCCGCGACCAGGTCAGGGGCAGCCGCCGCGGGGTTGACCATGATCTCGCTGGCATCGGCGTGCGCCTTGGCCTGACGGAGCTGGAAGCGGGCCTTCTGAACGAAGTTGGCGACCCGGTCCATCTGCTCCAGCCGCTTGCCCACCTGTCCCTCCAGCGCGCGGGCCAGCTCCATCGGGTCCGCCTTGCCGATGCCGTCCAGCAGGTCGCACATGCGCTCGATCTCGTCGAGGTCGCTCTTGGTCTTGGCCTGGGCACGAGTGCGCTCGGTCTTCTCCTCGGGGGTCATCTCCTCGACGTCGACCATCGAGTCCTGCTGAGCCGCCTTCTCCTGCTTGCGCATGGCGTAGGCGATGTGGACGAGCTGGTTGTCGCTCTTGTCGCCCTTCTTCCAGTCCTCGAAGACGGCCTTCTGGTTGTCCCTGGACAGGGCGGCGATCTGGACTGCGGCCTGGGTGCCGATGTGCCCGAGGTCAACGGCCATCTGGATCTCGGGGCGCAGGGAGAGCAACACCAGGCGCTGCGTGACGTACTGGACCGACTTGGAGAAGATCTTCGCGACGGTCGCGGGGGTGGCGTCCTCCTCTTCGTCGAGGACCTTCTTGAAGCCGCGCGCCTCCTCCAGTGGAAGCATGTCCTCGCGGTTCAGGTTCTCGGCCATGGCCTTCTTGAAGGAGTCCATGTCGCTGATCTCGGCGTCGCCCTCGGACAGGAGGATCTTCGTCTCGATGGTGATGTTGCCCGCCAGCTCGTTGGCACGGAAGCGGCGCTCGCCGGCGACCAGCTCGTAAACGATCGGCTGGGGCTTGCTGTTGACCAGCTCTACCGTGAGCTTGCGGACGACGATCGGCTGGAGGAGGCCGTGCTCCTTGATCGAGTTGGCCAGCTCGGTCAGGGCCTCCTCGTTGAAGGTCTCGCGGGGCTGGTTCGGGTTGCGGCGGATCTGGCGCATCTTCAAGGTCGCGTACTTGTGCGGCATTTCGGTCTCCAAGAGGTCGGTGGGGGTTTCTTCTCTCCCCCTTCCTTGTAGTTCTATTCTATATGCATCAAGGGGAGGGGTCCACAATTTTCGAGAAGTTTTTGCAGGTCAAACGCGTGGACGCGGAACCCCGTCCAGGGTTCCGCGTCCCATTACCGCCTCGGTGATCAGCGTGCGGCGTTGCCGCTCAGACGTTCAGCCTCGCACCCGACATGCTTCGGGTCGACGATCGACAGGGCCCCCAGCACCTCGTGAGCCGACTCGTCATTCAGGGCGACATTCTCCACGCCACCGGACTCTTCCAACCGGGCCAGCACTCGTCCCAGCTCGATCCCCACCCGCATCCCTCCCGCGTTGCAGCGTTCCGCCCTCCTAACGAGTAACGACACGCTTAGATCCCCACACAGGCAAAATATCGGCACACATCAGGCGGCAGGGGGGAGCCGGTCACAATCTCGCAGCTTGGAGAGCAGAGGAGGGTGGCGGCCTGCATGCTGAGTGCACAATCCACAAATTGCCGTTACCGATCTTGCGCGGGGGCAACACTCATTGTCAACCAACATAGACATTAGGCTGCCCCAGGAATCTCACCCGCCCCATGACCGCCACTGAACATGCCCAGCGGGTCGCCTCTGCGGCCCCGTGAGCGAACCTGACGCGTACCCGAGGAGTAGTCAGACTCATGCGGCCCGGCCCGGACACCCCTCTCGCCAGCAAGCTCGCCGTGCTGCTCAGCAGGAAGCGCGGAGCCGACGGGAAGACCCCGAGTACGCGTGTCATCGCCGCCGCGACCGCCGAGACGCCCGGCGGCAGGCCGGCGATGACCCATCAGGTAGTGAACGACCTCCTGAACGGGATCAAGGCCAATCCGTCAATCTCGCAACTACTGGGTCTCGCACGCGCATTCGAGTGTCCGGTAGCTTATCTCCTTCCTGGGTACAACGGTTTGACCTCGCTGTCGGTCTACGAGGAGCACCAAGACGCTCGCGAGGCGCTCCGACTGGTCCACGACCTGGGCCAAGGCGGGGTCGCCGAACTTCTGGAGGCCGCACGTGAGATCCGTACAAGACATGGACGTACGGATCGCGCGGTCCCCGAAGTGCCCGATCCACTGCCGCCTGTCGCCGAACCACCACGGCCAGGCCGGCGGAGACGGCTCAGCTTCACAGAGGCGGCCGAACGTGCCGTCGCTGACCTGGAAGGGACCTGAACCACATGGACGGCCTCGTCTTCGGCCTCTGCGCCCTGTTCGGCATCGCGGGCACAGTGCTCTCCGCCCGTGAAGCCTGGCGTCAGCGCGACCGGAACGAATACCGCTTCGCCCGCGCCGCCGCCTTCGGAGTTTGTACGGTCGGCGTGATCCTCGCCGTGCCTCCGGTCGAAGATCTCGTTGAGTCCGCGACCGGGATGGACAACGCGGCCAAGCTCGGAGCGCACTTCTGCGCCGTGCTGTGGTGCGGCAGCCTTCAGCTCATGCTTGTCGACTGGTCCTACGACCATGAGGTGCTGATAGCCAGCGTGTTCGCGCGCATCGCCTTCGCCGTGTGTGTCCTCGCCGCGATGCTGCCGCTGTTCGTCGCGACGACAGACGAGAGCGTTGAGTTCACGACCGAGTACGCGACGGCTCCGGGCGTGACCGTCTACCTCATGATCTATCTGGCCTACGTGGCGATCACCTGCGGGGAGATCGCGTTCCTCTGCTCCGGCATGGCTCTGTCCGCACGGCAGACCGGCCATGCCTGGACCGCGAAGGGTCTCGGCATGTCAGCGGTTGCAGCCGTCCTCGGGGTCGCCTACGCGGCCAGCAAGGGGTCATACCTGGTAACTCACTACCTCGGCCACCCGTGGTCGCTGGACGCCGAGGAGATCGTTTCCCCGGCTTTGGCCGGGCTCGCCGTGGTTGCGCTGATCACGGGACTGACCCTCGCCATGGTCGGCAGGCGACGTGCATCACGCGAGGTCCTTGCGTCACAGGCCATCTGAGAGGCCAGGCAGCTTGCGCCAGTGGAGGACCACCCTGCCGGGCTCAACGGTGCGGATGCCCCGTGCGCTTGCAGGGAAGACCTCGATGTTCTCGAAGAACAGCCTCGTGATGGCTCTCTTCGACGCGGACGGCGCTGTGTTCCACCAGCGCACGAGGTCCTTGGCATCGCCGAGGGAGAAGTTCGCCATCTGCTCTGCGTACCGCAGACGGTTTCGGGTGTCCTTGAGGCTGGCCGTGATCTCTCGCTCTGCGGTCACGAACGCGTCGCTGCTGATCTGGCGCTTGCCGTAGAGGGTCGCCGCTTCGATCCGGCGGCCCCCAAGGTCCTCGATTGAGGTCTTCATCTTCTCGACCTGGGCGCGGACGGCTTCTTGAGCCTTGAGGATCTGCTTGCGGATGCCCGGCTTGAGGAGTTCCGCCACGACGTTCTCACCGACGTAGTCCTCTAGCAGCTCCGCGCCCATGCGGACCTCGCCGCATCCACCGCGGCCGTCCTTGTCCTTGGGGCGACAGCGGTAACCGGGGGTGCCAGCGTTAGTCCGTGCGCCCTGGAGAGCCCAGGTGCACTTCCCGCACGTGCACGCGCCGTCCACCAGGAGATAGTCGTAGGGCGGTGCCGCGTCAGCCTTCTTGCGGCTCTGGTCCCTCTCCTGGAGCCGCACGAACTCCTCACGCGTGATGGCGCCCGGGTGGCCGGCGTCGACGAGTTCGCCGTCATCGTCGTAGCGCAGTCCGGCGATGGCGGGATTACGGAAGAGGCGTCCAACTGAGGCGTCCTTCCACTCCCCGCCGAGCGTGCCCCGGTAGCCTGCGCCGTTCGCCCAGACAGCGACGTCCGCGTTCGACTGACCCTCCAGCGCCCGGCTCGCCATCTGGCGAAGCGGGTCCACTTCGTCATCGCGTAGACGACGCCTCGACGCGTCCTCGAAACCATAGAGCCGTGGCATGCCGTGGTCCGTCCTTCTCTAATGCGCCTCCCGTAGCCGCCTGATCCTAGGTCACGGCCCTAGGAACAGGGCCGTGACCTCGGAATCGATACGCCAAAGCTACGAATGATCACTGCGAGGCGGCGTCACTCCGAGCACTCGCCAGAGCGCAGCCGTAGGGACCCTCACCGTGCTGCCCAGTGTGAGCGTCTGCACGGGGAAAGATCCCCCCTTGATCAAGTTGTAAGCCTTGTGCACACCGATCCCCAGGACTCGCGCGGCCGTAGTGACGTTCACCGTCGGCGGCAGTGCGAGCAGTTCCTCCAGGGTCATCGGGCTGGCGGCCCCGGAGTCCGTAGTTGCGGAGGCGTCCTTCGTTGTCATTTTCCGTTGTCGCGTTCTCCCCCGCGCCAACGTGGTTTAAGGATACGCCAACACTGGAGTGTTGGGGCAAGATAGAGCATCGGTTCGACAAGGACCGACACAGAAGATCCACAAGCGAAGCCACGAAGGGGATACACGTGTTCGATCCCAGCTACCAGCGGCGCTGTGCCTGCCAGGAGCCCATCGTCGAGGACGACGGCACTCCGATAATCGACGCTGACGGCGCGCCGAAGATGCGCAAACTCGGCGCGAGCTGCCCCAAGCTGACGCAAAAGGGTCATGGCACCTGGTACTTCTACTTCGAGCTCGAAGCCGGCGAGGGCGGGAAGCGCCGACGGGTGCGCCGAGGTGGATTCGCCACGAAGGATGAGGCGAAAGCCAAGTCGGCCGAGGTCTACCGCGACGTCATCGGCGGCGCGGACGTGCTCAGCAACACCACCGTCGGGGAGGACCTGACCGCCTGGCTCAAGAGGAAGAGGCGGCTGGCCCGCACGACTCGGCATGGGTACGAAGAGCACATCAATCTCTACCTCGAACCGCATCTCGGGCATATCAAGCGCCGTGACCTCAGACTGCGCCACGTCGAGGCCATGTACGACGCGATCGAGCGGGAGAACGCCGAGCGGCTGCTTCACCATGCCAAGGTGGTCGAGTTGAAGGAGGCACGCGACGCCGCCTACACAGCCTGGGTCCGTACGGCGGGGAAGAAGACGGCACGCCGCCTCACCCGTCGGCTCTACCTCGAAGCCAACGCCGCGTTCCGCGAGGGAAGCAAGGGCAAGCGGAAGATCACCAGCGCAGCGACGATGCATCGCATCAACGCCACCCTCAGCTCCTTCCTGGGCGCTGGCATCAAGCGCGGCGAATACGCGACGAATTGGTCCGCGATGGTCGAACTGCCGGCGGTCAAGCGGCCCAAGGCTCTGGTCTGGACACCGGAGCGGGTCGAAGAGTGGAAGCGGACGGGCCAGAAGCCCAGCCCCGTCATGGTCTGGACGCCGGAGCAGACCGGCCAGTTCCTCGACTTCATCTGCGATGACCGGCTGTACGGCATGTGGCACGGGTTCATTTTCCGTGGTCCTCGGCGCGGTGAGATGGCGGCCCTGCCCTGGACGGAGGTCAGTCTGTCCGGCTCGTGGTTCCGGATCTCCGCGCAGGTCGTTGAGGTCGCGTACCGGCTGTACGACGAGGCTCCGAAGCAGGACAGCGTCCGTACCGTCACCCTCGACTCTCTGACTCGTGACCACTGGCAGGGCTGGCAGACCACTCAGGCCAATGAGCGTGAGCAGTGGTCCGGTGAAGAAGCCTGGGTGGAGAGCAACCGAGTCTGGACACACGAGAACGGCAAACCGCTACACCCAGACTGGATCAGCCGACGGTTCAACCGGCTCGTGGAGCTGTCCGGGCTTCCCCCGGTCCGTCTGCACGACACCCGCCACCTGTCGGCAACGCTGGCACTCCTCGGCGGGGCGGACATCAAGGTCGTCCAGGAGCGGCTGGGGCACAGTTCGCGCCAGATCACTTCGGACACGTACACGAGCGTCCTGCCTCAGCTCATGACTGCCGAGGCCGAGTCAACGAGCGCCGTCGTGCCCCGGTCTCAGCAGAAGGAGGTCCCTCCGGACGACGAGCGCAGCGATCCGGAGAGCCAGGAAGAAGGGGGCACTGAAGAGGCCCCCGAGTCTGGTGAAGATGGACCGGACGAGGGACTACGTCCCGCCGCTTGACCTGCGTCCCGAATTTGTCCTGTCGATCATGAAAACGTGATCGGGACGGGCCGCCAAGATCCTTCTGCTTATGCCCCTGACCTGCTAAGTGCCTGGTCAGAACGATTCTTTGAACCGT
>NZ_JAPVLS010000025.1:0-59034 GCF_027158125.1 Streptomyces sp. H39-C1 | reverse complement strand
TACTTGGGGGTGGGGGGGGTGCAACTCGAACCCACGACCGACGGATTATGAGTCCGCTGCTCTAACCGGCTGAGCTACCGCCCCGTACGACACGCCTCACGCGCCGTCTGCCGCAGCATAGCTGCTCATACGATCTGTCGCCCTCGCGGGTCACAGACGCATCACTGAGTGGACTTCGATCAGGGGGCGGGCGGTTCCCGGGAAACGAAAAAGGACCCCAACGGGGTCCTCTTGTCGTTGGCTCCCCCGACTGGACTCGAACCAGTAACCCTCCGGTTAACAGCCGAATGCTCTGCCAATTGAGCTACAGGGGACCGCGCTCCCCCGACTGGACTCGAACCAGTAACCTGCCGGTTAACAGCCGGCTGCTCTGCCAATTGAGCTACAGGGGATTGCGCTGTGCGCATCGAGGAACGCCACGTCCGGACCAACCGGACGGCGCGCGCTCGCTGCGAGACATACATTAGCGCAAGTGGGGGGGTGCTCCGCCAACCCCTATCGCCGGGGTTGTCGTCCGGCTACAGCGGGTAGGCGCGAAGCACAGTCCACAGGACGGCCCCGAGGGCCGGACCCGGTACGAGTACGAGGAAGGGTGGAGCCCATGCGCTACCGGCTGACGTTCATCACCGGAGCCGTCGTCGGGTACGTGCTCGGGGCGCGGGCCGGGCGGGAGCGGTACGAGCAGCTGCGCAAGAGCGCCCAGCGGATCGCGCAGAACCCGGCGGTGCGCAACGCCGCCGAGAGCGCGGCGCAGACCGGGCGCGGGGTCGCGGTGAAGGCCGCGGACGCCGTCGGGTCCAAGGTCGGCGACAAGATGCCGGAATCGGTCACCGCGAAGGTCAGGGCGCTGCGCGACCGGGGCCGCACCGAGGACGACTGGGGTACCTCGAACACCTGACGGTGCCGTGCGGCATCATCTCCCCCTATGGGGAAAGTCGCGGGCATCGACAGTTCGGCCGCAGGGACCACCGTCGTCGTGTGCGACACGGATACCGGCGAGGTGCTCCGGCAGGGGTACGCGCCCCATCCCGTGGAGGGCGAGGCCGCCCCGGCGGGCAAGCCGACCGAGAGCGATCCGCAGTCGTGGCTGCTGTCGCTCGGCGAGGCGGCCAAGGACGGCCTGCTCGAGGGCGTCCTGGCGATCGGCATATCCGGGCAGCAGCAGGGCCTGCTGGCGCTCGACGCCGGTGGCGTGCTGGTCCGCCCGGCACTGCTGCGCGGTGACAAGCGGGCCCAGCCGCAGGCGCTGGATCTGACCGCGGCGCTCGGCGGCCCGGCGAAGTGGGCGCAGGCCGTCCAGTCCGTGCCGCACGCCGGATACCCGGTGGCGAAGCTGCGCTGGCTGGCCGAGCACGAGCCGGCGGCGGCGCAGCGCACCGCCGAGGTGCTGCTGCCGCACGACTGGCTGGTCTGGCAGCTGCTGGGCCGGCCGCAGCGGCGTACGACCGACCGCGGCGACGCGTCCGGCACGGGTTACTGGTCGGCGGCCACCGGGGAGTACCGCTCCGATCTGGTGGAGCTGGCGCTCGGACACCAGGTGGCGCTGCCGCAGGTACTCGGTCCCGCCGAGCCGGCCGGGCAGACCCCCGAGGGGCTGCTGATATCGGCGGGGAGCGGCGACACGATGGCGGCCGCGCTCGGCTTGGGCGTCGGCCCCGGTGACGCGGTGGTCTCGCTGGGCGCCTCCAGCACCGTCTTCGCGGTGCACGACGAAGCCCTGACGGACCCCTCCGGGACGATCACCTCCTTCGCGGACGCCACCGGGCGTCATCTGCCACTGCTCCAGACCCGTAACGCGGTGCGCGTGCTGCGCGCGACCGCCGAGCTGCTCGGCACCGACCTCGCGGGCCTGTCGGACCTGGCGCTGCGCTCCACCCCGGGCGCCTACGGCCTGGTGCTGCTGCCGTATCTGGAGGGCGAGCGCACCCCGGACCTGCCGCACACCGCCGGCACGCTGGCCGGGCTGCGGCGCGAGAGCATGAAGCCCGAGCACCTGGCGCGGGCCGCGTTCGAGGGCATGCTGTGCGGGCTCGCGGACGCGCTGGAGGTGCTGCGCGGGCGCGGGGTCGCGGTGCGGCGGATCTTCCTGCTGGGGGCGGCCGCCGAGCTGCCCGCCGTGCGGGCGATCGCCCCGGCGCTCTTCGAGGCGCAGGTGGTGGTCCCGCAGCCGGGGGACCACGCGGCGCTGGGCGCGGCCCGGCAGGCGGCGTGGTCCCTGGGTGTGGTGCTCGGCTCGGCGACGGCGCAGGAGCCGCCGGCCTGGCGGACCGGCGGGCACCGACTGCTGGAGCCGGGCGACGACCTGCCGGTGGGGCAGGCGATACGCCAGCAGTACACAGCTGTTCGGGAGCAGACCCACCCCGGGGCCTTTGCCGAGGTTTAAACGAATGCGGACCCAGGATGTCGGAAGATAGGATCGCTCGCCGATCAAGCCGACTCTGAGAGATTCCGTGTGCTGATCCGAATTCTGCGCACCCACCTGCGCCCGTACCAGCGACCCATCACGCTGCTCGTGCTGCTCCAGCTCGTGCAGACCATCGCCACGCTGTACCTCCCCACGCTCAACGCCGACATCATTGACAACGGTGTCGTCAAGGGCGACACCGGATACATCCTGCGGCTCGGCGGCATCATGATCGCGGTCACCGTGCTCCAGGTGGTGTGCGCGGTCGGCGCCGTGTTCTTCGGCGCCAGGACGGCCATGGCCGTCGGCCGGGACATCCGGGCCTCGATCTTCGACCGGGTGCAGAGCTTCTCCGCCCGCGAGGTGGGGCAGTTCGGCGCCCCGTCGCTGATCACCCGCACCACCAATGACGTCCAGCAGGTCCAGATGCTGGTGCTGATGACGTTCACCCTGATGGTGTCGGCGCCGATCATGTGCGTCGGCGGCATCATCATGGCGCTCGGCCAGGACGTACCGCTGTCCTCGCTGCTGCTGGCCGTGGTGCCGGTGCTCGGCATCCTCATCGGGCTGATCGTCCGCCGGATGCGGCCGCTGTTCCGCACCATGCAGGTGCGCGTCGACACGGTGAACCGTGTACTGCGTGAGCAGATCACCGGCATCCGGGTGATCCGGGCGTTCGTGAAGGACGACTACGAGAAGAAGCGCTTCGCCGGCGCGAACGACGAGCTGACGGACGTGTCGCTGCAGACCGGCCGGCTGATGGCACTGATGTTCCCCGTCGTCATGACGGTCGTGAACGTCTCCAGCGTCGCGGTGATGTGGTTCGGCGCACACCGGATCGCGAGCGGCGGCATGCAGATCGGCGCGCTGACCGCGTTCCTCAGCTATCTGATGCAGATCCTGATGTCCGTGATGATGGCCACCTTCATGTTCATGATGGTGCCGCGCGCCGAGGTCTGCGCGGAGCGCATCGAGGAGGTCCTGGCGACCGAGTCGAGCGTCGTTCCGCCGGTCGCACCCATCACGAAGCTGCTCCGGCACGGCCATCTGGAGCTGCGCGGCGCGGACTTCAGCTATCCGGGTGCCGAGGCGGCGGTGTTGCGCGGGGTCGACCTGGTCGCCAGACCGGGGGAGACCACCGCGGTGATCGGGTCGACGGGCAGCGGCAAGAGCACCCTGCTGGGGCTCGTCCCACGGCTCTACGACGCGACCGGCGGCGACGTGCTCGTCGACGGGGCCTCCGTCCGGGACCTGGCCCCCGCGCTGCTCGCCGAGACCGTCGGCCTCGTACCGCAGAAGCCGTACCTGTTCTCCGGGACCGTCGCGACCAACCTGCGCTACGGCAAGCCCGACGCGACCGACGAGGAGCTGTGGCACGCGCTGGAGGTCGCGCAGGCCCGCGGCTTCGTGGAGGAACTCGAAGGCGGCCTGGACGCCCCGATCGCGCAGGGCGGCACGAACGTCTCCGGCGGTCAGCGGCAGCGGCTCGCCATCGCGCGGGTGCTGGTGCGCCGGCCCGAGATCTACCTCTTCGACGACTCCTTCTCCGCGCTCGACTACGCGACGGACGCGGCCCTGCGCTCGGCGCTCGGCCGGGAGACCGCCGAGGCCACCGTGGTGATCGTCGCGCAGCGGGTGAGCACCATCCGGGACGCCGACCGCATCATCGTCCTCGACGAGGGCCAGGTGGTGGGCACCGGAACGCACAGCGAACTCATGTCGGAGAACCCGACCTACCGGGAGATCGTGCTCTCCCAGCTCACCGAGCAGGAGGCAGCATGACCACCCCGGCGAAAGCGGCGCCCCGCCGCGGCCCCGCGCCGATGGCCGGGCCCGCGCGCTTCATGGGCGGCGGGCCGGTCGAGCGGTCGATGGACTTCAAGGGCTCGTTCCGGCGGCTGATCCGTCTGATGCGTCCGGACCGGCTCTTCCTCTACCTGGTGCTGGCGCTGGGCACCGCGAGCGTGACGCTCTCCGTGCTGGGCCCCAAGATCCTGGGCCACGCCACCGACCTGATCTTCGCGGGCGTGATCGGCGGTCAGTTCAAGGCCGGCACCACCAAGGCGCAGGCGATCGAGGCCATGCGGCAGCACGGCGAGGGCCAGGTCGCCGATCTGCTCTCCGCGGTGGACTTCACCCCCGGCCAGGGCATCGACTTCGAGGCGGTGGGCAGCGTGCTGCTGACCGTCCTGGGGATCTACCTGGCCGCCGGGCTGTTCAGCCTCGTACAGATGCGGACCGCCACCGGCATCATCCAGCGCACCGTCTACCGGCTGCGCGAGGACATCGAGGCGAAGCTGTCGCGGCTGCCGCTGTCGTACTTCGACCAGCAGCCGCGCGGTGAGGTGCTCAGCCGGGCCACCAACGACATCGACAACATCGCGCAGACCCTGCAGCAGACCATGGGCCAGATCGTGAACTCGCTGCTCACGATCGTCGGCGTGCTGGTGATGATGTTCTGGATCTCGCCGCTGCTGGCCCTGGTCGCGCTGGTGACGGTGCCGGTGTCGGTGGTCGTGGCCACCGCGGTCGGCAAGCGCGCGCAGCCGCAGTTCGTCCAGCAGTGGAAGACCACCGGCAAGCTCAACGCGCACATCGAGGAGATGTACACCGGCCACTCGCTGGTGAAGGTCTTCGGGCGGCAGGACGAGTCCGCCGAGGCCTTCAGGGTGCAGAACGAGATGCTCTACCGGACGGGCTTCAAGGCGCAGTTCATCAGCGGGATCATCCAGCCCGCGATGATGTTCATCGGGAACATCAACTACGTGCTGGTGGCGGTCGTCGGCGGGCTGCGGGTCGCGACCGGCGCGCTGTCCATCGGCGACGTCCAGGCGTTCATCCAGTACTCCCGGCAGTTCAGCCAGCCGCTCACCCAGGTGGCGAGCATGTCCAACCTGGTGCAGTCCGGGGTCGCTTCGGCCGAGCGGGTCTTCGAGCTGCTGGACGCCCCCGAGCAGGACGCGGACCCGGCGAACGCCGCCCGGCCCAGGGAACTGCTCGGCCGCGTCGCCCTGGAAGGGGTGGCGTTCCGGTACGAGCCGGACAAGCCGCTGATCGAGGACCTGTCGCTGAGCGTCGAGCCCGGCCACACCGTCGCGATCGTCGGTCCGACCGGCGCGGGCAAGACCACGCTGGTCAACCTGCTGATGCGGTTCTACGAGGTGACCGCGGGCCGGATCACCCTGGACGGCGTGGACATCGCCGAGATGTCCCGCGAGGACCTGCGCTCCGGCATCGGCATGGTGCTGCAGGACACCTGGCTGTTCGGCGGCACCATCGCGGAGAACATCGCCTACGGCTCCGAGGGCCGTACCCAGGAGCAGATCGAGGAGGCGGCGCGCGCGGCGCACGCCGACCGCTTCATCCGCACCCTCCCGGACGGCTACGACACGGTGATCGACGACGAGGGCTCGGGGGTCAGCGCGGGCGAGAAGCAGCTCATCACCATCGCGCGGGCGTTCCTGTCCGATCCGGTGATCCTCGTCCTCGACGAGGCGACCAGCTCCGTCGACACCCGTACCGAGGTGCTGATCCAGCGCGCCATGGCGACCCTGGCGCACGGCAGGACCAGCTTCGTCATCGCCCACCGGCTGTCCACGATCCGCGACGCGGACGTGATCCTGGTGATGGAGTCCGGCGCGATCGTCGAGCAGGGCACGCACAGTGAACTGCTGGCCGCCGAGGGTGCCTACGCACGGCTGTACGCGGCGCAGTTCGCGCAGGCGGTGGCGGAGGTCGACTGATCCGGGATCCCTTCCGGCGCCGCACGACCGGCGCCGGAGGGGACCGGATTGTCCGGCAACGCCCGTGCGGGGCCGCGATCTTCCCAGAAGTTTCACACGTTCGCGTTCACCCGTGACCTACGGGCCGCATAGCGTCCCAACCACAATGGACTACTGCTACTCGTGCCGTCGGCACCTCAACGGCGCCCTGTCGTGCCCCGGGTGCGGCACGCCCGTGGATCAGCTCGTCATCCCCGTGGACCCCGTGCCGGTGTCGGGGACACCGGCCGCCCCGCCGGAACCGGACCATTCGGGCGGCCGGGCCGCCCGGCGCCGGGCACCGAGCCGGGCGCGGCGGCGCGGCAGGAGGCGGCTGCTGACGGGAGTCGGCGTCGGCCTCGTGGTCGTCGTCTGCACGGCCGCGGCACTGTCGTCGGGGACCTTCGCGAGCGGCCCGGAAGCGGACACCGGCCCGTCGCAGGCGCCCGCCGGGGACTCCGTCCCGCAGGCCGGCGCGTCCAGCCCGGCCCCGCGGCACACCACGGCCCGGCCGACGCACTCGAAGCCGGCCACCACCGCGAGCACCTCCGGCACCCCGTCGGGCTCGCCGTCCGCGACCCCGTCGGGCTCCAGGACGCCGACCCGGCCGGCATCGCCGACCAGCCGGCCGCCGACGTCGCCTACGGCCTCGGGCTCGCCCTCGCCGACCCGGACCCCGCACCCCACGCACAGCCCGACCTGCAAGCCCGTCCTGTGGTGGTGCGAGTAGCGGTTCGGTCCCGCGGGCCGGCCGTCAGGTCAGGTCAGCATGCGCTTGAGCAGATCGCGCAGTGAGGTGCGCTCCGCCTCGGACAGCCCGGCGAGCGGCGCCCGGGCGAAGTGCAGCGCGCCGCGCAGCCGGGCCGCCGTCTCATGGCCCTCGTCGGTGGCGGCGGCCAGCTTGATGCGGCGGTCGGCCGGGTCGGGCCGGCGCTCGGCGAGCCCGCGCGCCTCCAGCCGGTCGACGATCCCGGTGATGTTGGACGGCTCGCACTTCAGCTGCTGGGCGATGTGCCGCATGGGCAGCGGCTCACGGGACAGGAGCGCCAGGACGCGGGCCTGCGCACCGGTGAGCTGGTGGTTCGCGGCGGCCTCCTCGTACTCCTCGTGGTAGCGCGCCACGACCGTGGCGATCAGGTCGACCACTTCGAGGGTCAGGGGGTCGGTACGTTGAGGCGTGGGGGACATGTGCCACAGCGTACCCCCGGTTACTTGACAACCTCAAACATCAAGGTCCATCGTTATTTGAGGAAATCAATCTTTGCCATAGTCAAGCTATGGCGGACGGAGGCATCCCCCTCATGCCGAAGAGCCGTGAATGGCACCTGGTAGCCCGCCCCCACGGGTGGCCGACCACTGATGACGTCGCCCTGCGGGAGGTCGAGACGGCGGAGCCGGGCCCCGGCCAGATCGTCGTCCGCAACCTGCACCTGTCGGTGGACCCGTACATGCGCGGCCGGATGAACGACGTGAAGTCGTACTCGCCGCCGTACGCCCTGAACGAGCCGATGGCGGGCGGCGCGGTCGGCCGTGTCGCCGCTTCCAACGCCGACGGGTTCGCGGTCGGCGACCACGTGCTGCACTGGCTCGGCTGGCGCGAGTACGCGGTCCTCGACGCGGCGCACGCTGTGAAGGTCGACCCGGCAGCGGCGCCGCTCAGCGCCTACCTCGGCGCGCTCGGCATGCCGGGTTTGACCGCGTACGCGGGACTGCTGGAGGTCGCCTCGTTCACCGAGGGCGACGTGGTCTTCGTCTCGGGCGCGGCCGGTGCGGTCGGCAGCCAGGTGGGCCAGATCGCGAAGCTCAAGGGCGCCTCCCGGGTGATCGGCAGCGCCGGCTCGGACGAGAAGGTCAAGCTCCTCGTCGAGGAGTACGGCTTCGACGCCGCTTTCAACTACAAGAACGGCCCGGTGGCCGAGCAGTTGAAGAAGGCCGCCCCCGACGGGATCGACGTCTACTTCGACAACGTCGGCGGCGAGCACCTGGAAGCCGCGATCGGCTCGTTCAACCTGCGCGGCCGTGCCGTGCTGTGCGGCGCCATCGCCCAGTACAACGACACCGAGGCCTCGGGCGGGCCGCGCAACCTGGCGCAGATCATCGGCAAGCGGCTGCGGCTGCAGGGCATGCTCGTGGGCGACCACGCGGCGCTGCAGGGGCAGTTCGTGCAGGAGGTCGGCGGCTGGATCCGGGACGGCAAGCTGCACTACCGCGAGACGGTCGTCGAGGGCATCGAGAACAACTTCGAAGCTTTCCTCGGCGTACTGCGGGGCGACAACACCGGCAAGATGATCGTCACCCTGCCGGAGTAAGCTCTTCAACAAATTGTTGCGATCGTGGGCGCGAGTCGCGGCGATGCACGTGAGTGCACCAACCAGGAGGGGTTCTTTTCATGACCATCCAGTCCGTAGACGTCCTGTACACCGCCGTCGCCACGGCCGAGAACGGCCGTGACGGCCGGGTCGCCACCGACGACGGCAAGCTCGACGTCGTCGTCAACCCGCCGAAGGAACTGGGCGGCAACGGTGCCGGCACCAACCCGGAGCAGCTCTTCGCCGCCGGTTACAGCGCCTGCTTCCAGGGTGCCCTCGGTGTGGTGGCCCGCCAGGAGAAGGCGGACATATCCGGCTCCCGGGTAACCGCCAAGGTCGGCCTCGGCAAGACCCCGGCCGGCGGCTTCGGCCTCAAGGTCGAGCTCGCGGTGTCGATCCCGAACGTGGACGCGGCCACCGCCCAGTCGCTCGTGGAGAAGGCGCACCAGGTGTGCCCGTACTCCAACGCGACGCGCGGCAACGTCGACGTGGTGCTGACCGTCGTCTGATCACCGCTCGGCCATCGGCCGGGTGAGGGCCGCACCCCCAGGGGTGCGGCCCTTACGTGTTTCCGGTACCGCCCAGCAGGGCGACGAAGTCGCGGAACGCCGCCGCCATGTCCACCGCCTCCGGATCCAGCAGCCACTGCACCTGCAGGCCGTCCATGACGGCGACGAGCAGCGGAGCCGCCCGCCCCGGGGTGAGGCCGCCCGGCAGCCGGTCGCCGAACTCCGCGCGCAGCATGTCGGCCGCGCCCTCGCGCACCCAGCGGTAGCGCTCCTCGAAGTAGGGGCGGGCCGGATGGTCCTCGGTGACGCTGTCGCCCGCGAGGACCGTGAAGGTCTGCACGATGCCGGGCCGGGTCGCGTTGTACTCGACCAGGGACGTCAGCATCTCCAGCGGCCATGTCGTGCCGTGCAGCGCCGTGGAGGCCACGTCCCACTGGTCGCGCGCCGCCAGCACCGCGACCAGGAGCGCCTCCTTCGTCGGGAAGTAGTGCAGCAGCCCCTGCTGGGTCAGTCCCACCCGCTCGGCCACCGCGCCGAGGGAGGCCCCCCGGTAGCCGCGTTCGGCGATCACTTCCACCGCGGCCTGGATGATCTCCGCCCGCCGGTCTCCGGTCGTTCTGGACACCGTGCCCCCTTCGTTCGGCCGTGAGCCTAATCGAACCTGATCGGTGAAAGATTTAAGTAACGTATCTGTAACTTACCCTACCGATCTACAGGTAGGTGAGGTGAGGATGGGCGGGGGACGACACCGAGGGACAGAGGGAGCAGACGATGACGGACACCGGCCGCACGGCCATCGAGGACGCGATCGAGGCCGCGCTGGGCAAGCTGGACCTGGACGCGAAGGCACGGCTGCTGTCCGGCCAGGACATGTGGACGCTGCCCGCGCTGCCGGAGATCGGCCTCGGTTCGCTGGTGATGTCCGACGGCCCGATCGGGGTGCGCGGGGTGCGCTGGACCGCCGACGACCCGTCGATCGCGCTCCCCAGCCCGACCGCGCTCGCCGCGACCTGGGACCCGGAGCTGGCCCGCAGGGCCGGCAACCTCCTCGCCCAGGAGGCCCGCCGCAAGGGCGTGCACGTCCTGCTGGCGCCGACGGTGAACCTGCACCGCTCCCCGCTCGGCGGACGGCACTTCGAGGCGTACTCCGAGGACCCGTACCTCACCGGGGAGATCGGCACCGGCTACGTGGCGGGCGTCCAGGCGGGCGGCGTCGGCACCACCGTCAAGCACTTCGTGGCCAACGACGCCGAGACCGAGCGCTTCACCGTCGACAACGTGGTCGGTACCCGCGCGCTGCGCGAGCTGTACCTGGCGCCGTTCGAGGCCATCGTCAAGAACGCCCACCCGTGGGGCATCATGTGCGCCTACAACGGCGTCAACGGCACCACGATGAGCGAGCACCACTACCTGCAGAACGTGGTGCTGCGCGGCGAATGGGGCTTCGACGGCTACATCGTCTCGGACTGGATGGCCGCCCGCGACACCGTCGGCGCCGTCAACGGCGGCCTGGACGTGGCCATGCCCGGCCCGCGCACCGTCTACGGCGGGGCGCTGGCCGCCGCCGTCCGGGGCGGGAGCGTCGAGGAGCCGGTGGTCGACGCGGCCGTCCGCAACGTGCTGCGGCTCGCCGCCCGCGTCGGCATCCTGGACGGTGTCCCGGCCGCCGTCGCCGAGGCGGACCGGCCGGCCGGGATCGACGGCGAGGCGCTGGCCCGCGAGATCGCCCGCCGCGCCTTCGTCCTGGTGCGCAACGAGACCGTGGCCGGCGGCGGCCGCGCGCTGCCCGTCGACGCCTCGGCCGTCCGCGGCATCGCCCTGATCGGCGCCGCGGCCCGCGACGCCCGGGTGCTCGGCGGCGGCTCCGCGCAGGTCTTCCCCGACCACATCGTCTCCCCGCTCGACGGCCTGCGCGCCGCGCTGCCCGAGGGCTTCGCGCTGAGCTACGCGGTCGGCGCCGACCCCAGCGACGAACTCTCCGTCGCCGACAGGGGCTTCACGCTGCGCGCCGTCGCCCGCGACGCCGAGGGCCGGGAGCTCGGCTCCGAGCGGATGCCCAACGGCATGGTGCAGTGGCTCGGCGACATGCCGGAGGGCGTCAGCTACGACGAGGTCACCACCGTCGAGGCCACCGGCACCTTCACCCCCCGCGAGAGCGGTGCGCACGCCTTCGGCACCCGCGGCCTCGGCGGCTTCCGGCTCGTCGTCGCCGGGACCGTGCTCTTCGACGGCGAGCAGTCCGCCGACCACGCCGACCCGTTCGAGGCGTTCTTCGGATCCCCGGTGCCGCGCGGCACGGTGGAACTGACCGAGGGCGAGGCCGTCGACGTCAGCCTCACCTACACCGTCGCGAAGTTCGCCGACGCCCCGATCCAGGCGATCGGCTTCTCCTTCGTGCACGGAGAGCCGGAGCGCGACCCCGACCAGCTGATCGAGGACGCCGTCGCGGCGGCCGCCGCCGCCGATACCGCGATCGTTGTCGTCGCGACCACCGAGCGCGTCGAGAGCGAGGGCTTCGACCGCACCGATCTGCGGCTGCCCGGCCGCCAGGACGAGCTCGTCGCCCGCGTCGCCGCGGTGAACCCGCGCACCGTCGTCATCGTCAACTCCGGCTCCCCGGTGGAGATGCCGTGGCGCGAGGACGTCGCCGCGGTGCTGCTCGGCTGGTTCCCCGGCCAGGAGGCGGGCGCCGCGCTCGCCGACGTCCTGCTCGGCGCCGAGGAGCCGGGCGGCCGGCTGCCCACGACCTGGCCGGTCGCCCTGGCGGACGTACCCGTCACCCAGGTCACCCCGCAGGACGGCACGCTCTCCTACGACGAGGGCGTCTTCATCGGCTACCGCGCCTGGGAGAAGGCCGGCGCCACCCCCGCGTACGCCTTCGGCCACGGCCTCGGATACACCGACTGGGCCTACGAGTCGGCGGAGTTCGAGCGCGGCGAGGGCGAGGGCGAGGCGCTGGGCACGCTCACCGTCCGCGTCCGCAACACCGGTTCGCGCCCCGGACGGGAAGTCGTCCAGGTCTATCTGGCCCCCGCCGCCGACGCGGTCGAGCGGCCGGCCCGCTGGCTGGCCGGCTTCGCCTCCGTTCAGGCAGGACCGGGGGAGAGCGCCGAGGTCGTCGTCGAACTGCCGCGCCGGGCCGCCGAGGTGTGGGACGAGGCGGACGGCGGCTGGCTGCTGGTCCCCGGGCACTACGAGGTCGAGGCCGGCCGCTCGCTCGCCGACCTCCGGGTGAGCGCCCCGCTCGACCTTCCGTAACACCCGCGAAGCCCGTGCCGGACCGGCCGGACCGGACGGGAACCCCATGACCGGGGCGGGGCGCCCTGACGCGCCCCGCCCCTTTCCGGCCCTCCCCGGCCGGGCCGTCCGACCCAGGGCCTGGCCGGCGGATCATGAACGGCCCCTTCGCCGCCTGGCACGGCAGCTCGCGGCGTTGCCAAAACGCGCACATACGAAAGCGTATGCGGGCATTCCGGCGCCTTGCGATCCACCGCACCGGACGACGCCTGGACCGCCCCTGATCCGCCGGACGGGCCCTGGTCGTTAGGGTGACGCCCATGCGTGATCTCACGACCGGTCTGAAGTACTTCCTGGAAGGCCAGCGCTGGGTGGCGCGGCACCGGAGGTGGTGGGGATTCGGGCTGCTGCCCGGCCTGATCGCCCTGGTCCTCTACATCGCGGCGCTCGTCGCCCTCGGCTTCTGGGCGGACGACCTGTCGTCCTGGGCGACGCCGT
This sequence comes from Streptomyces sp. H39-C1, assembly GCF_027158125.1. Classification (NCBI taxonomy): domain Bacteria; kingdom Bacillati; phylum Actinomycetota; class Actinomycetes; order Kitasatosporales; family Streptomycetaceae; genus Streptomyces; species Streptomyces sp. H39-C1. The sequence goes on along the minus strand of NZ_JAPVLS010000025.1, from coordinate 46,316 downwards.
TCGCGGACGGCTGGGACACCCCCTTCCGGTCGCTGCTGCGCTGGACGCTGACCGTCATCGTCTTCAGCGGCGGCCTGCTGCTGGCGATGGTGACCTTCACCGCCGTGGCGCTGCTGATCGGCGACCCGTTCTACGAGTCGCTCTCGGAACGCGTCGAGGAGATGGAGGGCGGCGCACCGCCCAAGCCCGACATCCCGCTCTGGCGCGAGATCCTCACCTCGGTACGGGACAGCCTGTCCGTGCTGGCGCGGGTGGCGGCCTTCGGACTGCTGCTCTTCGCCTGCGGCTTCATCCCGGTGGTCGGCCAGACCGTCGTCCCCGTCGTGGGCATCTGCGTCTCCGGCTTCTTCCTGACCACCGAGCTCACCTCGGTCGCCATGCGGCGCCGCTCCGTCCCGCTGCGGACCCGGCTGCGACTGCTGCGCGGCCGGCTCCCGCTGGCGCTCGGCTTCGGCGTGCCGCTGGTCCTCCTGTTCCTGGTGCCGGTCATCGCCGTCTTCGCGATGCCGGGCGCCGTCGCGGGCGCCGCACTGCTGGTGCGCGAACTCGTCCCGGCACCCGACCCCGATCCGGCGGCCGACCCGGATCCGGTGCCCGACGAGGAAATTGACGAACATCATGACGACGCGACGGGAACCGTTCCGGCCTCCTAGGCATGTCCATGCGAGAGACCGCATCGACATGGGGGGGGAACCCGGTCCATGCGGAAGTCCGCAGTGACATGGGAGGGGACGTTCATGCCGGAGCGCACGAACCAGTACGACGAGAACGAACACAGCTACCGCACGTACTGGCAGGACCGGAGCTACGAGCACGATGCCGAGGTCGCAGCGCTCCGCTCGCTCCTGGACGGCCGGCGGTTCGGCCACGCGGCCGACGTCGGCGGCGGCTACGGCCGTCTCGTCCCCGTACTGCGGGAGTTCGCCGATCACGTCACGCTCGTCGACTCGAGCAGGAAGCAGCTTTCGGACGCCGAGGAGTTCCTCGCCGGTGAGACCAACGTCGCGATGCGGCTGATGAGCGCGGGCCGGCTCGGCATGGACGAGGCCAGCGTGGATCTCGTCACGATGATCCGCGTCATGCACCATCTGCCCGACCCGGTGCCCGCCCTGTCCGAGATCGCCCGGCTGCTGCGGCCGGGCGGCATCGCCGTCATCGAGAGCGCCAACCTCGCGCACGCCGCCAACCGGGTCCGCTACGCCGCCCGCCGGCAACGCATCCCCACCGAGCCGGTCGACATCCGCTCCGCCGAGAACCGCGAACGGGACTCGATCCCCTTCGTCAACCACCACCCGCGCAAGGTCGCCGAGCAGCTCGCGGCGGCGGGTCTGACGGTGGAGCGGACGCTGTCCGTCTCCAACCTGCGCAGCAGTAAGCTCAAGAAGTTCGTGCCCCACCAGGCCCTGGTCCGCGCCGAGGGCGCCCTCCAGTCGCCCCTGGCGAAGGTGTCGTTCGGGCCGAGCATGTTCTTCCTGGCGCGCAAGGCAGCTTGAGGACACCAGCCTGTCCGGCGTTCGAGGGCGCTTCTCAGACGAGGGCGAGTTCCCGGTCGGCCGTGACGTCCGCTTCCGCTTCCTCCGCGGAGCGGACCGTCTTCGGGAGGAAGAATCCGAGCACGAAGGCCAGCGCGATCAGTCCCACCGTGCACAGCGCCGTCGTCCCCGCGGCCTCCAGCGCGGCGTCGATATGGCCGGCGGGACCGGGCCGGGCGTCGCTGAGGATGTTGAAGAAGACGGTGCCCAGGACGGCGAAGCCGAGCGTCATGCCGAGCTGCTGGAGCGCCTGCAGGGTGCCCGAGGCGGAGCCGATCTCGTGGCCGTCGACGCCGTTGAGGATGATGTCGAAGAGCGGCACGAAGATCATGCCCATCCCGGCGCCGCCGACCAGCAGCGGGGCGGCGAAGTCCCAGTCCGTGATGTCCGCGCCGGCCCACTGGAAGACGCCGTGGAGGGCGAGCAGTCCGCCGCCCATCAGGAGCAGGCCGAGGTGCAGGATCCGGCGGCCGAGGCGGGCCATCATGATGCCGCCGAAGGCGGAGCCGAAGAGCGCGCCCAGCGCCCAGGGCGCCGTGGTCAGGCTGGAGTGCAGGGCCGTGTAACCGAGGCCGAGCTGCAGGAAGATGCCGAGGGTGAGGATCATGCCGCCCATGGACGCGGTGAAGGCGATGGCGAACGCGACCCCGGAGACGTAGGCCCGCTTGGTGAAGACGCTGGGCTCCACCAGCGGCGTACGGCCCGAGCGCTTGCGCAGCACCTGGTAGCGGGCGAAGACGGCCAGGACCGGCAGCGAGGCGACGAGCATCACCAGCACCCAGGTGGGCCAGCCCAGTTCACGGCCCTGCACCAGCGGGAAGACCAGCAGGAAGGCGCCGGTTCCGGCGAGCAGCACCCCGGGGAGGTCCAGCCGCGCGCCGCGGGCGGTCGGGGCCACGTCCGGCAGGTACTTCCAGCCCATCACGAACGCGAACGCGCCGATCGGCAGGTTGATGCCGAAGATCATGCGCCAGCCGGTACCGAACAGGTCGGCGTGGATCAGCACGCCGGCGATGATCGGGCCCATCACCGCGGACAGCCCCATCAGCGGACCGAAGATCCCCCACGCCTTCTTCATCTCGGAGGCGGGGAACAGGTCCCGGGTCAGCCCGAAGCCCTGCGGCAGCATCACCGCGCCGCACACTCCCTGCGCGATCCGCGCCACGATCAGCATCTCCGGGGACTGCGCCGCCGCGCACATCATCGAGGTGACGGTGAACCCGGCGATCCCGGCCAGCAGGACCCGCTTGCGGCCGTACATGTCGCCCAGCCGTCCGCCGGTGAGGAGCGCGACCGCCATGGCGAGGGTGTAGCCCGCCGCGATCCACTGGAGGTCGGCGTACGAGCCGCCAAGTCCGGTGCGGATCGCGGGCGCCGCGACATTGGCGACGGTCGAGTCCAGCAGGTCCATGACGCTCGCCGCGATGACGGCGGTGTACCCGAGCCAGCGGTACCGGTGAAGTGCGTTCTTCGTGTCCATGAGCAGTACGTTACGGACCCTTGCGGTCAGCTTCTGTCCGCAAGGAACAGGGGAGTTGAAGGGGTCGGAAGGAGCTGTTTCACGGCTTCGCGAACGCCGCCGTGTAGAGGATCCGGGCGAGCTGCGCCTGGCCCTGGGCGTTGGGGTGGAACCAGTCCCAGCTGCTCAACTCGTCCGACGTGAAGCGGTAGTCGAAGACCGCGCCGCCGTCGTAACGGCAGTGCTGGTACTTCGCGCAGACCTCCTTGAGGACCCGGTTGTACGCCACCACGCGCGCCCGGACCGCGTCCCGCCGGCTCTGCGCGCTCTCGCTCACCGAGTCCGCGTCGCGCAGCATCGAGGGGCAGATGCCGAGCTTCCAGATCTGCTTGCCGAGCGGGTTCTCCTTGCCCACCTCCCACAGCCGCTTGAGGTCGGGGATGCTCGCCACGAACACCTGGGACTTCGGCAGGGCGCTGTGCAGCCCGGTCATCGCCCGGGTGAAGTCGGCGCGGAAGTCGGCCACCGGTGTCATGTCGTCGACGGAGTCCCGGCAGGCGTCGTTGGAGCCCATCAGGACCGTCACCAGTGACGGTTTCTTCGCGGCGGCCGCCACCGCCTGGTCGGGCAGATCCGACATCCGGGCGCCGCTCTTGGCGAGGTTCCAGCTGTTGGCGGCGATGCCGGTGGCGGTCAGTACCCGCCCGGCGATGCTGTCCACTTGGCTGCGGGTGCCGGTGACCCAGGAGACCTCGGGGCAGTCCGCCAGCAGGGAACAGGCGTCGAAGCCACGGGTGATGGAATCGCCCAGCGCGGCGATCGACGCGGGGTGCGCGTTCCACGTGGGGGTGGGCCGGGGAACAGGTTTGCGGCTGACCGGGGCGGCCGGTTTCTCGTGCGGTGCGGTTCCCCCTCCGGAGCATCCGGCCAGCAACAGGGAGGCGGCGGCAGCGGCCACGCAGCCTCGCAGGAACGGTCGCATCCGGTGATCCCCTCCGACGAGTGGGTGACATCTGGTCCGAGCCCGACGGTACGTCACTCCTCTGGAGACGCCGCACGGTAGCTTTTCCCTGACAGCCCAGGAGAACCGGCGGGAGGTTTACCGAAGCCCAGTTGGCAGGAGTTCACTCTTGTCCTGTTTGTTATCAATGGTGCAGAATATCTAATGTTGCCCCGGAAGCAGCCGGTTCGGGCGTGAGGCCGCTGGGGAAGGCGAACCTCGTCCCACACTGGAGGTACCGGTGACGACACGTGGAGTTCTGTACGTTCACTCCGCACCGCGCGCGCTGTGCCCGCACGTCGAATGGGCCGTCGCGGGCGTCCTCGGCGTGCGCGTAAGCCTCGACTGGATCCGCCAGCCCGTCTCACCGGGCACCTGGCGGGCCGAGTTCTCCTGGCAGGGGGAGCCCGGTACGGCCTCGAAGCTGGCGTCCGCCCTGCGCGGCTGGCACCTGCTGCGCTTCGAAGTCACGGCCGAACCCTGCCCGGCCGCCGAAGGGGAGAGGTACAGCTGCACCCCCGAACTCGGCATCTTCCACGCCGTCACGGGCATGCACGGCGACATCCTCATCCCCGAGGACCGGCTCCGCGCCGCGCTCCAGCGGGCCCGCACCGGTGAGGCGGATCTGGAGACCGAGGTCGCCAGGCTGCTCGGCAAACCGTGGGACGACGAGCTCGAACCGTTCCGGTACGCGGGCGAGGGCGCACCGGTGCGCTGGCTGCACCAGGTCGTGTGACGCCCCCTCACGTTCCGCCCGCGCCCTTGCCGTAGGTCCCGTCGCGGGGTCTAACGTGCCGGTATGGACGACACACTTTCCGTAGCGGTGCTCGGCACCGGCCTCATGGGCGCGGGCATGGCGCGCAACCTCGCCGCCGCCGGGCTCGAAGTGCGCGCCTGGAACCGCACCCTCGCCCGCGCCGAGCCGCTGGCCGCCGCCGGAGTGCACATCACCGGCGACCCGGTCGAGGCGGTCCGCGGCGCGGACGCCGTCGTCACCATGCTGCTCGACGGCCCGTCCGTGCTCCGGACGATGCGGGAGGCGTCCCCCGGGCTGCGCGAGGGTGTGGTGTGGGCCCAGATGTGCACCGTGGGGCCCGACGCGCTGGCACCGCTGGCGGCCCTGGCCCGCGAGCGTGGCGCGCACTTCGTCGACGCGCCCGTGCTCGGCACCCGGTCGGCCGCGGAAGCGGGTCAACTGACGGTGCTGGCGGCCGGCCCGGAAGCCGCCCGGCCGGTGGCGGGCCGGGTCTTCGACGCCGTCGGGCGCAAGGTCCTGTGGCTGGGCGACGACGGCGGGAAGGGAGCGGCCAGCAGCCTCAAGCTGGTTCTCAACAGCTGGGTGCTGGCGGTCACCAACGGCGCGGCCGAGGCGATGGCCCTGGCCAAGGGCCTGGACGTGGACCCCCGGCACTTCTTCGAGGCGCTCGACGGCGGCCCGCTCGACCTGCCGTATCTGCGTCTGAAGGCCGAGGCGATGCTCAGTGGTGACTTCGCACCGAACTTCACGGTCGACGGCGCGCTGAAGGACGCCCGGCTCATCGTCGCCGCCGGCGAGGCGCACGGCGTCCAGCTGGACGTGGCCGCGGCGGGCGCGGAGCGCTTCAGCCGCGCGGCCGGCCAGGGGCACGGCGGCGAGGACCTGGCGGCCTCGTACTTCGCGAGCTTCGACACGTAGCGGCCGGTACCTCGCTCAGTTCGCGGCGGGTCCGTCCAGCAGCCGCGCCACCGCGCGGCGGGCGCGGCGGCTCCGACCCCGCCCGCGGGGACGCCGTCCGCCTCCAGGACGACTGGCAGCCGCGCTTCCGGCAGAACGGCCAGACCGTCTTCCGCTGGGCCACCACCGAGTTGGCACCCGTCGCCGTCGAGGCCTGCCGCCGCGCCGGCCTCACCCCCGCGGACCTGGGCGGTATCGTCACCCACCAGGCGAACCTGCGGATCATCGACTCGCTGGTGCGCCAACTGGATGCCCCGCAGGCCGTCGTGGCCCGCGATGTCACGGTCTCGGGCAACACGTCCGCCGCCTCGATCCCGCTGGCGCTCTCCAAGCTCGTCGAGGACCGCACGATCCCGCGGGGCGCCCCGGTGCTGCTGCTGGGCTTCGGCGGCGGTCTCTCCTGGGCCGCTCAGGTCGTGGCCTGCCCGTAAGGACGTCGCCTGCCCGTGAACGGGCGCCTGACGCGAGAACGGCCTGTTCCCCGGTCGGCGGACCGGGGAACAGGCCGTTTCGGCGCTGTGGCTGTCAGACGGTGCGGAACGCCAGGACGACGTTGTGACCGCCGAAGCCGAACGAGTTGTTGAGGGCGATGACCGGTCCCTCCGGCAGCGGCTTCGCCTCGGTGGAGACCAGCTTCGCGTCGACCTCGTCGTCCAGCTCGACAATGTTGATCGTCGGCGGGGCGAGGCGGTTGTGGAGCGCGAGCACGGTGGCGACGGACTCGATGCCGCCCGCGCCGCCGAGCAGGTGCCCGGTCATCGACTTCGTGGCGGAGATCGCGATGTGGTCCAGCTCGTGGCCCAGCACCTTGGCGAGCGCCTTGACCTCGGCGACGTCACCCTGCGGGGTCGAGGTGGCGTGCGCGTTCAGGTGCATGATCTCGGAGGTGTTCAGACCGGTGGAGGCGATCAGGTGCTCCAGCGCGGCGGAGATGCCGCGGCCGGTCGGCTCGGGCTGGGCGATGTGGTGGCTGTCCGCGGACAGGCCCTGGCCCAGCGCCTCGCAGTAGACCTTGGCGCCGCGCTGCGCGGCGTGCTCGGCCGACTCCAGGACGATGACGCCCGCGCCCTCACCGAGGACGAAGCCGTCACGGCCCTTGTCGTACGGGCGCGAAGCGCCGTGCGGGTCGTCGTTGTTCTTCGACATCGCCATCATGTTGGCGAAGGCGACGATCGGCAGCGGGTGGATGGCCGCCTCGGTGCCGCCCGCGACGACCACATCGGCGCGGCCGGTGCGGATCATCTCGATGGCGTAGCCGACCGCTTCCGCGCCGGAGGCGCACGCGCTCACCAACGAGTGAACGCCGGCCCGCGCGTTGACCTCGAGGCCGACGTTGGCGGACGGGCTGTTCGGCATGAGCATGGGAACGGTGTGCGGGGAGACCTTGCGGACGCCCTGCTCCTTGAGCACGTCGTACTGGCCCAGCAGCGTCGTGACGCCACCGATGCCGGAGGCGACGACGGTGCCGAGCCGGTCCGGGTCGATCGAGGAGTCCTCGCCGGCCTTGGCGGTGAAGCCCGCGTCGGCCCACGCCTCACGGGCCGCGATCACCGCGAACTGCGCCGAGCGGTCCAGCTTGCGCAGCAGCGGGCGCGGCAGGATCTCCGACGGTTCGACGGCGATCTGACCGGCGATGCGGACCGGCAGCTCAGCTGCCCAGTCCTGCTCCAGGGCGCTGATACCGGAACGTCCGGCGACCAGGCCTTCCCAGGTCGACGCGCTGTCGCCACCCAGCGGTGTGGTTGCGCCGATACCGGTGACGACCACGGTGCGATTGGTCGAGTTCACAGGAATGTCTCTCCACGTATAGAAGGGCGGGCGACAGACACGTCGTCCCAGGGGGTATGTCAGGCCTGGTTCTTGAGGATGTAGTCGACGGCGTCGCCGACGGTCTTCAGGTCCTTGACGGCGTCGTCCGGGATCTTGGTCTCGAAACGCTCTTCAGCGGCCACGACGACCTCGACCATGGACAGGGAGTCGACGTCCAGGTCGTCGGTGAAGGACTTCTCCGTCTGGACGTCCTCGACCGGGATGCCGGCGATCTCGTTGACGATCTCGGCGAGGCCTTCGAGGATCTCTGCCTGGGTGGCGGCCATTACGGCGCTCCTTATGTGTTGCGGGGGAGTGCGGCGTGCGGGACTGCGGCGCCGCGAAGGGGTTGTGACTAGGGGAGAGTAACCACAGTTGCGGCGTACACGAGACCCGCCCCGAAGCCGATGAGCAGGGCGGTGTCGCCGCTCTTGGCCTGGCCGGTGGCCAGCAGCCGCTCCATCGCCAGCGGGATGGAGGCCGACGAGGTGTTGCCGGTGGTCTCGATGTCGCGGGCGATCGCGACATGCTCCGGCAGCTTCAGTGCCTTGATCATCGAGTCGATGATGCGCATGTTCGCCTGGTGCGGGATGAACACATCGAGCTGTTCCGCGGTGATCCCGGCGGCGTCCAGCGCCTGCTGGGCCACCTTGGCCATCTCGAAGACCGCCCAGCGGAAGACCGTCTGGCCCTCCTGGCGCAGCGCCGGGAACTTCCCCGTCTCCGGCTGGCCGCCGGCGCGGAAGACCTCCCACGAGTCGGTCTGGGCGATCACATCGGACTTGTCGCCCTCCGAGCCCCAGATCGAGGGGCCGATGGCGGGCACGTCGGACGGGCCGACCACGACCGCGCCGGCGCCGTCGCCGAAGAGGAAGGCGGTCGCCCGGTCGGTCAGGTCGGTCAGGTCGCTCAGCCGCTCGACCCCGATCACCAGCACGTTCTTGGCGCTGCCGTCGGTGACCATGCCCTTGGCGAGCGTCAGCCCGTAGGCGAAGCCGGCGCAGGCCGCGGAGATGTCGAACGCGGCGGCCTTGCCCGCGCCGAGCCGGAACGCGATCTCGGTCGCGATGGCCGGGGTCTGCTTGAAGTGCGAGACGGTCGCGACGATCACCGCGCCGATGTCCTCGGCCGACAGACCCGCGTCCGCGAGCGCCTTGCCCGAGGCCTCGATCGACATCTCGGCGACGGTCTCCGACTCGTTCGCCCAGTGGCGCGTGGAGATGCCGGAGCGGGAGCGGATCCACTCGTCGCTGGAGTCGATCGTCTCCAGGATCACCTCGTTGGGGACCACCCGGGTCGGCCGGTAGCCGCCGACCCCGCGAATCCGCGCGTACGGGGCACCCTGGCTGGGCTGGATCTTCGCCGTCATGTCTGGGGTGACTCCTCTTCGGCCGCGGGATGGATGAGCGGCAGGGACGCGCCGCCGGCGTCCGGGTCGCCGTGCTCGGCGACGATCGCGCGAGCCGCGTCGATGTCGTCCGGGGTCTTCAGGGCCAGCGTCTTGACGCCCGGCAGCGCGCGCTTGGCCAGGCCGACCAGCGTGCCGGCCGGCGCCATCTCGATGATGGCGGTGACGCCGAGCTCCTTGAACGTCTCCATGCACAGGTCCCAGCGGACCGGGTTGGAGACCTGCTGGACCAGCCGGCGGACGATCTCGTCGCCACTGCCGACGACCTGGCCGTCGGCGTTCGACACATAGCGGATACCCGGATCGTGCACGGTCACACCGGGCACGAGGGCCTCCAGCGCGGACACCGCGGGAGCCATGTGGTGGGTGTGGAACGCGCCGGCCACCTTCAGGGCGATGACGCGGGCCTTCTCGGGCTTGTCCTCGGCGAGCGCGGCCAGCTGCTCCGCGGTACCGGCGGCGACGATCTGTCCGCCGCCGTTGATGTTCGCCGGGGTCAGGCCGAGCTTCTCCAGGTGGGCGAGGACCTCTTCGGGGTCGCCGCCGAGCACCGCGGACATGCCGGTGGTGGTGACGGCCGCGGCCTTGGCCATGGCCAGTCCGCGCTGTCGCACCAGGGCCATCGCCGATTCCGCGGTGATCACCCCGGCACCGGCGGCGGCGGTGATCTCACCGACGCTGTGTCCGGCGACCGCGCCGACCGCGCGCCGGCCGTCGGCCGGGTGCGGGAACAGCGACAGGGCCGAGACCAGTCCTGCGGCCACCAGCAGCGGCTGGGCCACGGCGGTGTCGCGGATCTCGTCCGCGTCGGCCTTCGTGCCGTAGTGGACAAGGTCGAGCCCCGCCACCGCGGACCACCAGTGAAGGCGGTCGGCGACGCCGGGAAGGTCGAGCCAAGGAGTCAGGAAGCCGGGCGTCTGGGCACCCTGGCCGGGAGCGACGAGTACGAGCACGTACACACTCTCTCTCGCGGGCGGGTCTCACCGCCCGTGGGGACAGGGACGAAGAACTGCTGGACGATTTGTTGGTGTCCAACAAAAACTCAGGGTGATTGATCGGCGGCGGACAGTCGTCCCAGGATGAGGGCGATGCGCAGCGTGAACGCCGAACGTACGTCGGAGGGCGACCATCCGGTGACATCCGTCACACGTCGCAGCCGGTAGCGGACGGTGTTTGGGTGAACGAACAACATCCGCGCGGCCCCTTCGAGCGACGAGGCCTGTTCGAGGTAGACACTCAGCGTTTCGAGGAGCGCGGAGCCCGCTTCCTCCAGCGGTCTGTAGATCTCCTCCACCAGCTGTTCACGCGCGTAACGGTCGCCGGCCATCGCACGCTCGGGCAGCAGGTCGTCCGAGACGACCGGCCGGGGCGCGTCCGGCCAGGCGGCGCACGCCTTGAGACCGGCGGCGGCGGCCTGTGCGGAACGGGTGGCGGACAGCAGGTCCCCGACGACCGGTCCGGCCACCACGGGGCCCGCCGCGAACGGGGCGATCAGTGATTTCGCGACCTTGAGCGGCTCGCCCTCACCGCCCGCGATCACCACCAGCCGCTCACCGAGCACCCCGGTGAGCACCTGCAGCTTCGCGTGCCGAGCGGCCCGCCTGATGGCCTCCACCGTCAGCTCGCTGTCGCCGTTCGGCGCGGTCCCGAGCACCACCACGATCTTGTCGGGCGAACTCCAGCCCAGCGCCGCCGCGCGCGACAGCACCCCCTCGTCCGCCTCACCGGACAGCACCGCGTTGACGACCAGCGACTCCAGGCGCGCGTCCCACGCGCCCCGGGCCTCGGCCGCCTGCGCGTACACCTGGGCGGTGGCGAACGCGATCTCCCGGGCGTAGACCAGCAGCGCCTCGCGCAGCACGGACTCGTCACCGGGCGCCGCCACCTCGTCGATGGCCGCTTCCATCACCTCGATGGTGGTGCGCACCATCTCCACGGTCTGCCGCAGCGAGATCGCCCGGGTCAGCTCCCTGGGCGCGGTCCCGAACACATCCGTGCTGATCGCCTGCGGCGCCTCGGGATGCCGGAACCACTCGGTGAACGCCGCGATGCCCGCCTGCGCCACCAGCCCGATCCAGGACCGGTTCTCCGGTGGCATCGCCCGGTACCACGGCAGCTGCTCATCCATCCGGGCGATGGCGTTCGCCGCGAGCCGGCCGGACGACTTCTCCAGTCGGCGCAGCGTCGCGGCGTGCTCAGCGCGGACGGGCTTTTTCGGGGGCTGCGGAGTGTCGGGCACGGGACAAGACTGCCTTATCCCCGGGGGCGCACGGCGCCGGGGTGCGCGCCGGTCGCTTGTACGGTGGCGGAATGATCGACGTTCGGCGCGGTGCGCAGCGGTACGCCGGGGGTGATCCCGCCGCGGGGATCGAGACCCTCCACGCGTTCTCGTTCGGCTCCCACTACGACCCCGGCAACCTGCGCTTCGGGCCGCTGATGGCGTGCAACGAGGAGCGGCTGGCGCCCGGCGCCGGCTTCGCGGAGCACCCGCACGGGGGAGTCGAGATCGTGACGTGGGTGATCGAGGGCGAGCTGGGGCACCGGGACTCCGCGGGCCACGAGACCGTGGTGCGGGCCGGCGAGGCACAGCTGCTCAGCGCCGGCGACGGCGTCCGCCACGTCGAACGCAACGCCGGGGAGAGCCCGCTGAGGTTCCTTCAGATGTGGCTGGAGCCCGCGGTGTTCGGCGGCGGCCCGCGCTACGGCGTCGAACACGGCACGCCCTTCGTCCCGCTCCGGCAGCCGCACGCGGCACTGTCCGTCGGCCGCGGCCCGGGCGAACTGCCGGCCGCGCCCTTCGTCTACGTGCACGTGGTGCGCGGCAGCGTCCGGCTGGCCGACGAGACCCTCGAAGCGGGCGACGCGGCGCGCATCACCGATGAGGAGGGGCTTCTGGTGCAGGCGGCGGCGGGCCCGGTGGAGTACCTCGTCTGGGAGATGCGTCCGGTGCCGCGCGACCCGGCGGACTAGGGCGCGTGCCAGGCGTCGTGGGCCAGGCGGGACTTTCGCGACACGCCCTAGGCCCGCAGCTCCGCGAGGACCGCGTCCGTCAGCGCCGGCCACAGCGGGACCGCCCATTCGCCCCAGGCGCGGTCGGTGAGGCAGACGCACGCGGCGCCCGCGTCCGGGTCGACCCACAGGAAGGTCCCGGTCTGGCCGAAGTGCCCGAAGGTGCGCGGGCTGGAGGCGGAGCCGGTCCAGTGCGGGGTCTTGGAGTCCCGGATCTCGAAGCCGAGCCCCCAGTCGTTGGGGTTCTGGTGGCCGTAGCCGGGCAGCACGCCCTTGAGGCCGGGGAAGACGACGGACGTCGCCTCGTCGAGGGTCGACGGGTGCAGGATGCGCGGCGCCTGCAGTTCGGCGGCGAAGCGGACGAGGTCCTCGACGGTGGAGACACCGTCGGCGGCGGCCGAGCCGGGCAGCGTGGTGGCGGTCATCCCCAGCGGCTCCAGGACGGCTTGGCGCAGGTACTCGGGGAACGGGATGCCGGTGGCCTTGGCGATGTGGTCGGCGAGCACCTCGAACCCGGCGTTGGAGTAGAGCCGGCGGTCACCGGGCGGCGCCATGACGCGGTGCTGGTCGAAGGCCAGCCCCGAGGTGTGGGAGAGCAGATGGCGCACCGTCGAGCCCTCGGGGCCCGCCGGGTCGTCGAGCTCGAAGACACCCTCCTCGCAGGCGACCAGCGCCGCGTAGGCCGTCAGCGGCTTGGTGACGGACGCGAGCCGGAACGGCTCACCGACCGGGCCGTGGGTCCCGGCCACCGTGCCGTCCCGGCGGACGACGGCCGCGGCCGCCGTGGGGACGGGCCAGTTCCGGATCTCACGCAAGCTCTCCATGGGGCGAGCGTAACGCGGCCGGAAAAGATCTCCTGAGGCGCTTGCTTCGAGTGCACTCCAAGTCCGTAGCGTAGGGGCATGACCGTAACGCAGGTGGCTGTGACGAAGGTGGCGAGGACCAGGGCCGGCCGGATCGCCAGCTGTGACGACCAGGCCTCGATTCTGCGGCCCGACGGGCAGGACCAGTACACGATCAGCGAAGTGGTCACGGTGACCGGGCTGAGCGCGCACACCCTGCGCTGGTACGAGCGGATCGGACTGATGCCGCACGTCGACCGCTCCCACACCGGGCAGCGCCGCTACACCAACCGCGATCTGCATTGGCTGGCCTTCGTCGGCAAGCTCCGGCTGACCGGGATGCCGGTCGCGGACATGGTCAGGTACGCGGAGATGGTGCGCGAGGGCGAGCAGACCTTCGCCGCGCGGCAGGAGCTGCTCGTGGCGCACCGTGAGGACGTGCACCGGCGGATCGCCGAGCTGCAGGACACCCTCGCGGTACTGGACTACAAGATCGACATGTATGGGGGCGCCCAGCGGGCGCCGGAGAGGGTCTGACCCTGATGAGCGACAACGCGAGCACCGAGAACGGCACGGAAGCCGGCACGGAAATGATCGACACCGTACGGCTGGGCACGGACGGACCGCTGGTCGGCGTCCAGGGCCTGGGCTGCATGGGCATGAGCGAGTTCTACGGCGAGACCGACGTGGACGCGGCGCGGGCGACGCTGGAAGCGGCCCTCGAGGCGGGCGTCACGCTCTTCGACACCGCCGACGCCTACGGCTCGGGGGCGAACGAGGAGTTCCTCGCCCCGTTCGTGAAGGCGCACCGGGACGGGATCACGCTGGCGACCAAGTTCGCCATAGAGCGCAGGGTGGACGACGCGACGTACCGCGGCGTCCGCAACGACCGGGCGTACATCCGGCAGGCCGTCGAGGGCAGCCTGCGCCGGCTGGGCACGGACGTCATCGACCTCTACTACATGCACCGCCGTGACCCGGGCGTCCCGTTCGCGGAGTCCGTCGGCGCGATGGCCGAGCTGGTCGCGGAGGGCAAGGTCCGGTACCTGGGTCTGTCCGAGGTGACGGGCGCGGAGCTGCGCGAGGCGCACGCCGTGCACCCGATCGCCGCGCTGCAGTCCGAGTGGTCGCTGTTCAGCCGGGATGTGGAACGCAGCGCGGTACCGGCCGCCGCCGAGCTGGGCGTGGCCTTCGTGCCGTACTCACCGCTGGGCCGGGGCTTCCTGACCGGCTCGTTCCTGGACGCCACGACGGATCTGAGCGGTGGCGACTACCGGCAGCACCAGCCCCGGTTCACCGGTGAGAACGCCAAGCGGAACGCGGATCTGCTGGACCCGGTCCGCAAGGCCGCCAAGGCGCACGGGGCGACGCTCGGCCAGATCGCGCTCGCCTGGGTGCAGCAGCGGGCCCAGGTGCACCAGCTGACGGTGGTGCCGATCCCGGGCACCCGCAAGGTCAGCCGCGTGCTGGAGAACACCGGGGCGACCCGGATCACTCTCGACCGGATCGAGCTGGAGTGGCTGGAACCGATCGCCGAGCACGTCGCGGGCGACCGCTACCCGGACATGAGCTCTACTTCCGCCGCGCGCGAGTAGCCGTCTGCACGGCGGCCAGCACGGACGCGGCGAACGGCAGCGATTCATGGACCTGCCCGTAGCCGAGCCCGAAGACCACCGCGGCCGGGTTCTGGTCGGGGTCGCCGGGGTGTTCGGTGTCGTCGTTCGGCCGCAGCCGCAGATAGCCGTGCAGCAGCTCGGGGGAGCGCCAGTCGACCCCGCTCAGGCCGGCGACCGGGAAGTGCTGGTCGCCGGCCTTCCACTTGGCGGTCGAGGCGCCCGTCCAGAACCAGCGGAAGGACACCGCGCGGCCGTCGAAGGCGGCCCTGGCGTCGTACGCCTTGAACGACTGCGGCCCGGTGGGCGCGGCGACCAGGAAGCGGTCGGCCGGTTCGCCGGTGTCGTTGTCGGAGACCGCGACCCGTAGCTCGTCCGTGTAGTACTCGGCGAGGGTCTCGCGGTCGGCCGGCAGCACCAGCCGGTAGGGGTCCGCGGAGTCCTTCAGCTGCCCGCCCGCCGCTTCCATCAGGGGATCGGCGCCAGGCCGGGGCAGGGCGCGCAGCACGACCGTGCCGCGCTTGCCGGGAACGAGCTCGACGCCGGTCAGCGCGGCGTACGGTATCCGGCGCTCGCCGAGCGTCTGGAGCAGCTTCGAATTGCGCACCCCGCGCTCGTACCGGATGACCACGGCATCCGTGTCGAACTCCCACACGGCGTTGGATCCGGCCAAAACGTCACCCATGTGGCTCATCGTAGGGCCGAATGTGGGATCAACTGCCGAACCGGCCGCAAAAACGCGCGTGGGGTGGTTCCGGGCGCCAGGCCCGGAACCACCCCTGCGACTCCGGCTCAGCCCTGGCCGAGGCCCGACGCGCAGTCCTCGCGGTTCGGCGCACACTGCACCGCGCCGTACTGGCCGAGGGCGATGTCGGTGAAGTTCGCCAGGCTCTCGGTGTCGGGAGCGAAGTAGCCGGGGTGCCCCAGTGCGCCCTCGGTACCGACCACACGGGCCCCGAAGGACGCCGAGACCGGGTCGGCGCCATGCCCGAGGCCGGCGATCTCCAGGTGCGGCACCTCGCCGATCCAGTCGCTCGGATCGCGGGCGGCCCACACATTGGCGGAAGTGTGCAGCTGCGCGGCGCGGCTCACCCGCATCCCGGGGCTGCCGAAGACGGTGATGTCGGAGATCTTCTCCGACGGCAGGCCAGGAGCGGCCACACCGCAGAGCACCGAGCCGTACGAGTGGCAGAACAGCGAGATGCGCGCGGTGGACGGCAGCGCCTCGACCAGCGAGTTCAGCCGGACCGCGCCGTTCTCCGCCAGCTCGCCGGTGGAGGCGTCGAGACCGACACCCGACGGCGTCGTGTAGTTCGCCCAGGCGATCACCGCGGTGTGCGCGGACGGGTCCTGGGCGCGTTCGGCCGAGTACAGGGCGCGCGCCATGCCGACCGGGGCCGCGTACGACTTCGCGGTGCGTTCGAACGTGCTGATGTCGGTGTCCACACCCGGCACGACCACGGCCACCCGGTCGGCGGTACCGAGATCACCGAAGACCTCGGCGGCCCGGCCGGCTCCGGTCGGGTCGAAGGCGAGGATCTGCCGGCCGTCGCTCAGCAGCGAGGCGTAGCGGTGGGCGCGCTTGTCCGCGTCCTTGCGGCCTGCCGGTGTGAGCAGCGAGCTGTGCGAGCGGGCGATCTCCGTGACGCGCGTCTGGGCGAGCGCCACCCGGTTGGCGAGATAGCGCACGCTCACCGGCGCGCCGTCCAGGTTGCCGACGACGAGCGGGTAGCGGTTGGCGAGCTGCCGGGTCTGGCCCGCGGTCAGCGTCGCGAAGAAGTGCGCTATCGAGTCGGCACCGGCCGAGGCGCTGGGCAGCTTGTGCCCGGCCACCGAGCCGTGCAGCCACGACACCAGTGCCGCCGCCCGCGGATCCTCGGCGCCCTTGTGCGGCCGGATGGCGGTCCAGCCGGTGGTCGCGAGCATGACGAAGATGACGGCCAGGGCCAGCAGGGCCCGGATGGACGTTGCATTGAAGCGCTCATCGAATGGGGTCACTCAGTATTGCCTCGCGAAATCGTCCCGGACGCGCACGCCGGCCCGGTCCGTCGGCAGAAGGTGCGCGGGGGGTGTGGTGGCCCCTCGGAGGTTTGCGGTATCTCCGCCAGCGTAGAAGACGCAGGGCCATGCCTGAGCCAAGGGTGACTCAAGTCACGTTTCGAAAGTGACTGTACGGGCCAAGCGACTGGGGCGGCCGTTACCGGTGGGGCGGGCCGTGCGCAATCCCCCTATCAGGGGGAACGTGTCCGGCCGCTCTTGTGGGCGCCGCGCCGGCCGCACCAGCCTGAGCCGCATGAACACGATCCTCACCGCCGCCGCCCTGGCCGCCGCGCTGCTGCCCGTCACCGCCCTCGCCCCGGCCTCCGCCGCGTCCTCCGGGGCCTGCGATCCGGGCCAGCTGTGCCTGTGGGGCAAGGCCGGCTACAGCAGCGCCCGGCAGGCCCATGAACTCGCCGACACCGGCATCGACAACTGCGTGCCGCTCCCCGCGGGCACCCCCGCCCGCTCCTTCGTCAACCGGATCGGCCGGCCGGTCACCACCTACCAGAGCGCGGAGTGCGCCACCGAGGCCGAGTTCGACACCTATCCGACGGGTACCTGGGTGCCCGAATCCCGTTACACCGTCCGGGCGTTCAAGGTCTGGGAGAACTGACACCGCATGGGCGGCCGGGGGCGGGGAACACGAACGGCGAGCCCCGAAACCTTACGGAGGGACGATGGCCACCCGAACCCGCACCCGTACCCGTATGCGTTCCCGCAGCCGGTCCGACATCGGAACGATCGCCGTCGTCGGCGCCGTCTGCGCCGTCGTCGGCTTCTTCGTCCTGGGGATCGTCCTCGGACCCCTCGCGATCATCTTCGGCTGGCTCGCCATGGGCCGCAGCTGGCGTGGCGCGAAGTCGATCCCCGCGGTCGTCGCCGTCGTCCTCGGCGCCTTCGACACCGTCGTCGCCGTCCTCTGGCTGGCGCAGTAGCCGGTCCGGAAGCCGAACGAAAACGCCGGGCCCGCACCACGGAAAGTGGTGCGGGCCCGGCGTTCGAAACGTGAGACGTACCGCCTCGGGGCTATCTCAGGCGTCGCCGCCCGCGGCGCCGGGGTCGGCCGCCGAGACGTCGAGCAGCTGGTAGCGGTCCACGGCCTGCTTCAGCACCGAACGGTCGACCTTGCCGTCACGGGCGAGCTCGGTGAGCACCGCCAGGACGATCGACTGGGCGTCGATGTGGAAGAAGCGACGGGCCGCGCCACGGGTGTCGGCGAAACCGAACCCGTCGGCACCCAGCGACTGGTACGTGCCCGGCACCCAGCGCGAGATCTGGTCCGGCACCGCGCGCATCCAGTCCGAGACCGCCACGAACGGGCCCTGCACACCGGCGAGCTTGCTCGTGATGTACGGGACGCGCTGCTCCTCCTCGGGGTGGAGCAGATTGTGCTCCTCCACCGCGATGGCGTCACGACGCAGCTCGTTCCACGAGGTGGCCGACCAGACGTCCGCCTTGACGCCCCAGTCCGCCGCGAGGATCCGCTGCGCCTCGACGGCCCACGGAACCGCCACACCCGACGCCAGGATCTGCGCCGGAACGGTGCCCTCGGTGCCCTCCGCGTACCGGTACAGGCCCTTGAGGATGCCTTCGGCGTCCACATCGGCCGGCTCGGCCGGGTGCTGGATCGGCTCGTTGTAGACGGTCAGGTAGTAGAAGACGTCCTCGGCGTTCTCGCCGTACATCCTCTTCAGACCGTCCTGCACGATGTGCGCGATCTCGAAGCCGAACGCCGGGTCGTACGCGACGACGGCCGGGTTGGTCGAGGCGAGCAGCTGCGAATGGCCGTCCGCGTGCTGCAGGCCTTCACCCGTAAGGGTGGTCCGGCCCGCGGTCGCGCCGAGCACGAAACCACGCGCCAGCTGGTCCGCCATCTGCCAGAACTGGTCACCGGTGCGCTGGAACCCGAACATCGAGTAGAAGACGTAGACCGGGATCAGCGGCTCGCCGTGCGTGGCGTAGGCCGAGCCCGCCGCGATCAGCGAGGCCGTACAGCCCGCCTCGGAGATGCCGTCGTGCAGCATCTGGCCGGTCGGCGACTCCTTGTACGCGAGAAGCAGATCGCGGTCGACCGCCTCGTACTGCTGGCCCAGCGGGTTGTAGATCTTCGCCGACGGGAAGAACGCGTCCATACCGAAGGTGCGGTACTCGTCCGGGGCGATCAGCACGAAACGCTTGCCGATCTCCTTGTCCCGCATGAGCTCCTTGAGGATGCGGACGAACGCCATGGTGGTGGCGATCGACTGCTGACCGGAGCCCTTCTTGGCCGGCGCGTACGCCTTCTCGTCCGGCAGCGGCAGCGGCTTCGCGCGCACCACACGGGTCGGCACATAGCCACCGCACGCCTTGCGGTGGTCGTGCATGTACTGGATCTCTTCGGAGTCGCGACCCGGGTGGTAGTACGGCGGGTAGCCCTCGTCGAGCTGCTTGTCCGTGATCGGGATGTGCAACCGGTCGCGGAAGCGCTTGAGGTCCTCGGTCGTGAGCTTCTTCATCTGGTGGGTCGCGTTGCGGCCCTCGAAGTTCGGACCGAGCGTCCAGCCCTTGATGGTCTGGGCGAGGATCACCGTCGGCTGGCCCTTGTGGGCCTTGGCCGCCGCGTACGCCGCGTAGACCTTCTTGTGGTCGTGACCACCACGGCCGAGGTGCAGGATCTGCTCGTCGGTCATGCCTTCGACCATCTTGCGCAGCCGCTGGTCGTCACCGAAGAAGTGCTCACGGATGTAGCCGCCGGTCTCGGTGGCGTACGTCTGGAACTGTCCGTCCGGCGTGGTGTTCATCTTGTTGACCAGGATGCCGTCGCGGTCCTGGGCGAGCAGCGGGTCCCAGCTGCGGTCCCAGACCAGCTTGATGACGTTCCAGCCGGCGCCGCGGAACTGCGACTCCAGCTCCTGGATGATCTTGCCGTTGCCGCGCACCGGCCCGTCGAGGCGCTGCAGGTTGCAGTTCACGACGAAGGTCAGGTTGTCCAGACCCTCACGGGCGGCGATCGACAGCTGGCCGAGCGACTCCGGCTCGTCCATCTCCCCGTCGCCGAGGTACGCCCATACGTGCGACTTGGAGGTGTCGGCGATGCCGCGCGCCTCCATGTAGCGGTTCATCCGCGCCTGGTAGATCGCGCCGAGCGGGCCGAGGCCCATCGAGACGGTCGGGAACTCCCAGAAGTCCGGCATGAGCCGGGGGTGCGGGTAGCTGGACAGGCCGTACGGGGCCTTCGACTTCTCCTGGCGGAACGCGTCGAGCTGCTGCTCGGAGAGCCGGTCCAGAAGGAAGGCGCGGGCGTAGATACCCGGGGAGGCGTGGCCCTGGAAGAAGATCTGGTCGCCGCCGTCGCCCTCGTCCTTGCCCCGGAAGAAGTGGTTGAAGCCCACGTCGTAGAGGGAGGCGGAGGAGGCGAAGGTGGCGATGTGGCCGCCGACGCCGATACCCGGGCGCTGTGCGCGCGACACCATGACCGCCGCATTCCAGCGGGTCGCGTTCAGGACCTTCCGCTCGATCTCCTCGTTGCCGGGGAAGAACGGCTCGTCCTTGGTCGCGATGGTGTTGATGTAGTCCGTGCTGCGCATCTCGGGCACCGCGACACGCTTCTCGCGGGCGCGCTCGATGAGGCGGAGCATGAGGTAGCGGGCACGCTCACGGCCGCGTTCGTCGATAGCCGCGTCGAGCGAGTCGAGCCATTCCGCCGTTTCCTCGGGATCAAAGTCCGGGACCTGGCTGGGAAGGCCGCCAATGATGATCGGGTTGCGATCGGATCCGGAAGCCACGCTGTTCCTTCGCTACTAGGTCTTGCTCTGCTGGGTCGCGCCGCCTCCATCGTGTACCGCGTCGCCAGAAACGTCATCTCTACTGAGCGGTAACTGCCACTCCGTGAGACGGAGAGGTGCGCAGCGAAGCAGGCCTACGAGAGGCCAAATCAGAACTCTACGCCCACTCGGACGTACGACCGACCCCAGACTTCATTCGTGCACAACCCCGGCAAACCGGCGTGATCTGCGTCACGATTGGACGTGCGGGTTGCGGTGACACGTCACCGTTTAGGCGGTCTCGGCGGCCGGGTACTTGCGCGATCCGCCGCGTCCGTGTGGACTACCGCCAATAACCCCGCACAGGCGCGGGGAGTTTCCCCCCATGACAGGAGGCAAAGCGTGAGCGCGACCGCGGACCACGCGGAGGACCGGACCAACCCGGCTAGCCGGCTTGGATTCGAACCCGGACAGGTGGTCCAGGAACTCGGGTACGACGACGACTGCGACCAGGAGCTCCGAGAAGGTATCGAGGAGCTCACGGGCGAAGAGCTCGCCGATGAGGACTACGACGACGTGCCCGACGCCGTCCTGCTGTGGTTCAGGGAGGACGACGGCGACCTCACCGACACCTTGGTCGACGCCACGTCGACGATCGACGACGGCGCCCCGATCTGGCTGATGACCCCGAAGACCGGCCGTGAGGGCCACGTCGAGCCAAGCGAGATCGGCGAAGCAGCCCAGACCGCAGGTCTGGCCCAAACCAGCACAGTCAACGCCGCCAAGGACTGGTCGGGCAGCCGCCTGGTCACTCCAAAGACGGCCCGGGCCGCAAAGCGGTAGCTCTACCGGACCCTGCTCCGCGCCCCCGTCGACCTCGGTCGCCGGGGGCGCGGTGCGTTCGGCTCCGGACGGCAGTGACAGACTGTCCGTGACCTTTCCGGTACCGAGACGAGGATGTGCCCGCATGGCGATCGAGGTCGGCAGCAAGGCCCCGGACTTCGAGCTGAAGAACCAGCACGGCCAGACCGTGCGGCTCTCCGACTTCCGCGGCGAGAAGAACGTCGTGCTGCTCTTCTACCCGTACGCCTTCACCGGCGTCTGCACCGGTGAGCTCTGCGCCCTGCGCGACGAACTGCCGACGTTCCAGAACGACGACGTCCAGCTCCTCGCCGTCTCCTGCGACGCCCCGTTCTCGCTGCGCGTCTTCGCCGAGCAGGAGGGCCTGGGATACCCGCTGCTCTCCGACTTCTGGCCGCACGGGGACGCCTCGCGCGCCTACGGCGTCTTCGACGAGGAAAAGGGCTGCGCGGTCCGCGGCACCTTCGTCATCGACAAGGACGGCCTCGTCCGCTGGACCGTCGTCAACGGCCTTCCGGACGCCCGGGACCTCAATGACTACGCAAAGGCTCTCGAAGACCTGTAGCCGACGGGAACCGCTCACTAAGCTCAACGCGTTGATCTGTGTACCGCACGACGGGGGCGAGGGTACTGCCTGATACCCCATGACCGTATGGAGGACTCGTGGGAGTCAGCCTCAGCAAGGGTGGCAACGTCTCACTGACGAAGGAGGCCCCGAATCTCACGGCGGTCATCGTCGCTCTGGGATGGGACGCCAGGACCACCACCGGCGCCGATTTCGACCTGGACGCCAGCGCACTGCTGGCCAGCCCCGAGGGCAAGGTCATCTCCGACGCGCACTTTGTCTTCTTCAACAACCTCAAGAGCCCGGACGGCTCGGTCGAGCACCTCGGTGACAACCTCACCGGCTCGGGCGACGGCGACGACGAGGTCATCAAGGTGAACCTGGCCGGAGTCCCGGCCGATGTCGCCAAGATCGTCTTCCCGGTCTCGATCTACGAGGCCGAGAGCCGTCAGCAGAGCTTCGGCCAGGTCAGCAACGCCTACATCCGCGTCGTCAACCAGTTCGACCAGGCCGAGTTGGCCCGCTACGACCTCTCCGAGGACGCGTCCAGCGAGACCGCAATGATCTTCGGCGAGCTGTACCGCTACAACGGCGAGTGGAAATTCCGTGCAGTAGGCCAGGGGTACGCGTCAGGACTGCGAGGCATCGCCCTAGACTTCGGGGTCAACGTTTCGTAAAGCCGCGCCCTGCGCGGGGGATCTCTCGTAGAGAAGGACTGGGTAGCCCGTGCTCCTCAAGACATTTGGCTGGTCGTTCGGCATCACTGCCGCCGGCCTGGCCTTGGCTGGGTACCTCTGGGGGTGGGAGGGGCTCGCGGTGGTCGCGATCCTCTCGGTCCTGGAGATCTCCCTGTCATTCGACAACGCGGTGATCAACGCCGGGATCCTCCGGAAGATGAACGCCTTCTGGCAGAAGATGTTCCTCACCGTCGGCATCCTGATCGCCGTCTTCGGTATGCGGCTGGTGTTCCCGGTCGTCATCGTCTCCATCACCGCCAAGCTCAGCCCGGTCGAGGCGGTCGACGTCGCGATCAACGACCCCGACCGCTACGAGGCGCTGGTCACCGGCGCGCACCCGTCGATCGCGGCGTTCGGCGGGATGTTCCTGCTCATGATCTTCCTCGACTTCATTTTCGAGGAGCGGGACATCCGGTGGCTCGGCTGGCTGGAGAAGCCGCTGGGCAAGCTCGGCAAGCTGGACATGCTCTCCGTCGTGATCGCCATGGTCGTGCTGCTCGTCGCCGCGACCACGGTCGCCACCAGTGTTCCGGTGCACGGCGGGGACGGGACGATCGACAAGGCCGCGACGGTGCTGCTGTCCGGGATCGCCGGGCTCATCACGTATCTGGTCGTCGGCGGGATCTCCGGCTACTTCGAGGACCAGCTGGAGGAGGCCGAGGACGACGCGGACGAGGAGGCCGAGGCGGGTGCCAAGAAGGGCAGCACCGCGGCCGTCGTCGGGCTGGCCGGCAAGGCCGCGTTCTTCATGTTCCTGTACCTCGAAGTCATCGACGCGTCGTTCTCGTTCGACGGTGTCATCGGCGCGTTCGCCATCACCAACGACATCTTCGAGATGGCGCTCGGCCTCGGTATCGGCGCCATGTACATCCGGTCGCTGACCGTGTACCTGGTCCGCAAGGGCACCCTGGACGACTACGTGTACCTGGAGCACGGCGCGCACTACGCGATCGGCGCGCTGGCGGTCATCCTCCTCGTCACGATCAAGTACGAGATCAACGAGGTCATCACCGGCCTCGTCGGCGTCGTGTTGATCGCTGCTTCCTACTGGTCCTCGGTGGTGCGAAACCGGCGGATCGGGGAAAACTCAGAGGGGTCGAACGATACGGCGGAAGTCTCATCCGGGGTCTGACAGCTCTGACAGTCTGAACCCCGGAGCGAGAAGTCCCGCCCCCCGCCGATCCGGCGGGGGGCGGTGTCCGTTCAGGGGAGGGGTAGTCATGGCCTGGTGGAAGTTCCTGCGGCCCAGTGGCGCGACGCAGTTCGACGTCGCCAACGCGCACACCGTGGAGCTCACGAAGCGGCACCCCATGGTGTCGCTGAGCAAACAGGGCGCGGCCGTCGGCAACCTGCGGATCAACCTTTCCTGGGAAATGCGCACTTCGGACACCGGCGGGTGGAACAAACAGGGCGGCGGCGGGCTGTTCAGCCGCCGGATGAACCTGTTCAAGCCGGAGATCGTGCAGGCGGCGGGGCCGGCGATGGTCAATGTCGACCTGGACCTGGCGTGCATGTACGAGCTCGCCGACGGGACGAAGGGCGTCGTCCAGCCGCTCGGCAACTTCCTGGGCGACCTGAACGAGCCGCCGTACGTCAAGCTCAGCGGCGACGACCGGTTCGGCGGCACCTCGGGCGAGACGATCTACATCAACTTCGACAAGCGGGACGAGTTCGTCCGGCTGCTGGTGTTCGTCTACATCTACGACGGCACACCCGCCTTCGACCGCACCCACGCCATGGTCACGCTCTTCCCCAGCTCGGGTCCGCGGATCGAGATCCCGCTGAGCGAGCGCGAGCCGCAGGCGCGGTCCTGTGCGGTGGTGCTGATCGAGAACCGCAAGGGTGAGCTGATGGTGCGGCGCGAGGTGAAGTACGTCTACGGGTTCCAGGCCGAGATAGACCGGCTGTACGGCTGGGGCCTGCAGTGGGGCCGGGGCTACAAGACCAAGGTGTGACGGCCCGCCGATGGCAGGACGCCGTCCCGGGCCGGTGCCAGGGCCGGCCCCGGCCCCCGGGCGGCGTCTAGCGGCGGCCGGTCTGGAACTGGGGGCCCTGGGGAGGCAGCACGAAGCCGGGGGAGGCCGCCACCGGCTGCGGGTAACCGTAGGCCGGTGCGGCGGGCTGGGGGCGCTGCTGCGGCGGCTGGGGGTACCCGTAGGCGGGCTGGGCCGGTACGTGGCCGGGAGCGGGCTCCGGGAGCGGGTAGCCGTACGCGGAGGTGGCCTCGGGCTCCGGGACGGCGGGCGGCGCGTGCACGGGCCCGCGGGAGCCCGCGGCGGGGCCGGAGCCGGGGTCCGCGCCGGATTCCGCCTCGTCATCGACGGCGATGCCGAATTCGGTGGCGAGGCCGACGAGGCCGGTCGCGTAGCCCTGGCCGAGCGCGCGGAACTTCCACGTGGTGTCGCGGCGGTACAGCTCGCCGCAGATCAGCGCGGTCTCGTCGCCGGTGTCGGGGGTGACGTCGAAGGTGGCCAGCGGGGCGGAGCCGGCGGCCGCACCGGTGTCGAAGAGCAGAACGTGCAGGTCGGGGACCTGCCCGAAGGAGCCGCCGTCGGCGGACGCGGCGATGACGACGCGGGCCACGGAGGCGTCCAGCGACGTCAGATCCACCTCGACGGTGTCGGTGAGACCCTCGGCGACCCGCTTCTTGGGCAGGTGCCGGGCGAGCCCCGACGGATGCCTCGGCTCGTTGTAGAACACGAAGTCCGCATCGGAGCGGACCCGGCCGTCCGCGCCCAGCAGCAGGGCCGAGGCGTCGACGTCGGGGACACCGGCGCCGGGGCTCCAGCGCAGCACCGCCCTGATCCCCAGGACGTCCAGGGGGATGTTCGAGCCCTTCACCATCGCGTGCGTCATGGCGGTCATCCTGCCTTCCCGGGTGCGCGGGCCACAACGCAGGGGACTGGACGCGCCGTGAGCGGTCATACGACGGACGTGCGGGGGTTACCTGATTTTCACGCACGGGGGGAACGTCAGTCGTGTGACCGCACGTACGATAATCCGCCAGATGCTATTCGGTCAGCCATGCATAAAAGGGGGCATATGCGCCACTTCGGACACCTTGCGACGGACGTACGGAACGACCTGTTCCACCGCGAGCCGCAGGAATTCACCGCGGACTCTTCCGCCAACACGCTCTCCGTCGCCCTGGGCGCGACCCTCTACAGCCCGGCGACCCGGCCGCACCTGGCCGACGACGTACTGAAGCAGGCCGCGCACGGTGTCGTGTCCATGGTGCTGTGCCTGGAGGACTCGATAGACGACCGCGAGGTCGTCGACGCCGAGGCCAATCTGGTCCGGCAGTTCGCCGAGCTCGACCGGCGGCAGGGCGCCGGCGACCCTCCGCTGCTGTTCATCCGGGTCCGGACCCCGGCGCAGATCGTCGACCTGGTGCAACGGCTCGGTGACACCGTGCGACTGCTGTCCGGATTCGTACTGCCGAAGTTCACCGAGGAGAGCGGCGTCCCCTTCATGGAGGCGCTGGCCGTCGCGGAGTCCGCCTGCGGCCACCGGCTCTTCGCCATGCCGGTCCTGGAGTCCCCGCAGCTGATGCACCTGGAGAGCCGCGTCGAGACGCTCTCCGGGATCTACCGCACGGTCGACAAGTACCGGGACCGCGTGCTGGCGCTGCGGCTGGGCGTGACGGACTTCTGCTCCTCGTACGCGCTGCGCAGGGCGCCCGCGATGACGGCGTACGACGTCCAGATCGTCGCCTCGGTGATCGCCGACGTCGTCAATGTCTTCGGCCGGGCCGACGGGACCGGGTTCACCGTGACCGGGCCGGTGTGGGAGTACTTCCGGCACCACGAGCGGATGTTCAAGCCGCAGCTGCGCCGCAGCCCCTTCACCCCGGAGGCGGAGGACCTGCGCACCGCGCTCATCGAGCACGACATGGACGGGCTGCTCCGCGAGATCGAGCTGGACCGGGCCAACGGCCTGCAGGGCAAGACCTGCATCCACCCCACCCATGTGTTCCCCGTGCACGCGCTGAACGTGGTCACGCACGAGGAGTACAGCGACGCCGCCGACATCCTCCACGAGGACCGCACCGGCGGCGGGGTCCTGCGCTCCTCGTACACGAACAAGATGAACGAGGTGAAGCCGCACCGGGCCTGGGCCGAGCGCACCATGCGCCGCGCCGAGATCTTCGGGGTGGCCCGCGCCGACATCGGCTTCGTGGAACTGCTCGCGGCCTGTCTGCCGTCCTGATCAACGCCGCGTTTGTTTTGCCGCACAGAAGTGAGAACCACCGCATGGCAGCAACACCGACATGGTCCGGCCAGTGGGTCGCCGACCGGCTGGACATCGCCCTCGAAGGGGAGGGGCTGAGCGAGCTGCTCGGGCTCGCGCTGCGGGACAACCCGAAGCGCGCGCACCTGCTGGTGTCGAACGTGCTGGGCAAGCACGTTCCCCAGCACCCCTTCGACGTCCACACCGCCGGGTACGGCCTCGGCCGCCGGGTGCGGGAGCTGCTCGGTGACGAGGAGGCCGCGCGGTCCGTCGTGCTCGGCTACGCGGAGACCGCGACGGGCCTGGGGCACGCGGTGGCCGACGGGGTCGCCCTCGCGCCGTATCTGCACTCGACGCGGCGCGTGGTCGCCGGGGTCGCGGCGGCCGGCGGCTTCGAGGAGGAGCACAGCCACGCGACCGGTCATCTGCTGCTGCCGGCGGATCCAGGGCTGCTGACCGGGGACGGGCCGCTGGTGCTGGTCGACGACGAGTTCTCGACCGGTCAGACCGTCCTCAACACGATCAGGGACCTGCACGCCCGCCACCCGCGCGCCCACTACGTGGTCGTCGCGCTCGTCGACATGCGGTCGGACGCGGACCGGGAGCGGCTGACGGAGTTCGCGGCCGGGCTCGGCGCGCGCATCGACCTGCTGTCGCTGGCGTCCGGCACGGTCCGGCTGCCGGAGGGCGTGCGGGAACGCGGCCAGGCGCTCGTCAGGGCGAGCGTCACCCCGCCGCCCGCGCCCGCGACGGCGTACGAGGCGGTCCGGGTGGACCTCGGCTGGCCCCAAGGGCTGCCGGACGGTGGACGGCACGGCTTCACGCCCGCGGACCGGGAGCGGCTGGAGGCGGCGCTGCCGTCGATGGCCGAGGCGGTCCGCCTGGCGCTCCCGGCGCAGGACCCGCGCCGCATCCTCGTCCTCGGCAACGAGGAGCTGATGTACGCGCCGCTGCGGCTCGCCCAGGAGATCCAGGACGGGACCGGTGCCGAGGTCCGGTTCTCCACCACTACCCGCTCGCCCGTGCTGGCCGTGGACGACCCCGGCTATGCGATCCGCAGCCGGATCGTCTTCCCCGCGCACGACGACCCCTCCGACGGGCCCGGCCCGCGCTACGCCTACAACGTCGCGGGCGGCGGCTTCGACGTGATCGTCGCCGTCGTGGACTCGGCGGGGGACACCCCGGCGCTGCACGCGCCCGACGGGCTGCTCGCGCATCTCGCGGCTCACACCGGGCAGGTACTGCTCGCGGTCGTGCCCGCGTACCAACCGAACGGACAGGTTCAGCAGATGGCCCAGACCCCCACGCTTCCCTCCCCCCTGCGCGGTCCGGCGTTCTCGTCGTACGCGGCGGACGAGGTCGGGTGGTTGCTGAAGGACCTGTCGGACGTCGAGCTGGAGGCGCCGACCGAGGAGCGCGAGGAGGCGATCCAGAGCGGTGGGGCGCACTACGCGGAGTCGCTGCCGGTGGAGTACCAGCCGAGCGAGGCGTACCAGGCGCTGTTCCGCGCCGCGCTGGACACCTCGGCCGACCGGATCGCGCGGGCGGTGGGCGCCGTCACCGAGCTGGTGCTCGCCGAGCGCGGCCCGGACGCCGTACTCGTCTCGCTGGCGCGCGCCGGCACCCCGGTCGGGGTGCTGATGCGCCGCTGGGCGCGGCACGCGCACGGCCTGGACCTGCCGCACTACGCCGTGTCGATCGTGCGCGGCCGGGGCATCGACACCACCGCGCTGCGCTGGCTGGCCGAGCACCACGACCCGGAGCAGGTCGTCTTCGTCGACGGCTGGACCGGCAAGGGCGCGATCACCCGGGAACTGGCCGAGGCCGTCAAGCCGTTCGGGAACTTCGACCCGGACATCGCGGTGCTCGCGGACCCGGGCGGCTGCGTGGGCACCTACGGCACCCGTGACGACTTCCTCATCCCCTCCGCCTGCCTCAACTCCACCGTCTCCGGGCTCATCTCGCGCACCGTGCTGCGCGCGGACCTGATCGGGCCCGACGAGTTCCACGGCGGGAAGTTCTACCAGGAGCTGGCCGGCGCGGATGTCTCCGGGCTCTTCCTGGACACGGTGACGGCCCGCTTCGACGACGTCGCCGACGCGGTCGCCGAGGACGTGAAGGCACTGCGGTCGCAGGACCGCAGCCCCACCTGGGAGGGCTGGGCCGCCGTCGAGCGGATCAGCGAGGAGTACGGCATCGGGGACGTGAACCTCGTCAAGCCCGGTGTCGGCGAGACGACGCGGGTGCTGCTGCGCCGCGTCCCGTGGAAGATCCTGGCGCAGCGCGGCGCCGGCGCGGACCTGGACCACGTCCGGCTGCTCGCCGAGCAGCGCGGGGTGCCGGTGGAGGAGGTGGACGGGCTGCCGTACTCGTGTGTCGGCCTGATCCACCCGCGGTTCACCAGAGGCGCCACCGGTACCGACGGCAAGGCGGTCGCCCGATGAGCGCCGGATTCCGTACCCTCGCCGCCAGCGACCTGGACCGGACGCTGATCTACTCCTCGGCCGCGCTCGCGCTCGGCATGCCCGACGAGCAGGCGCCGCGGCTGCTCTGCGTCGAGGTGCACGAGGCGAAGCCGCTGTCGTTCCTGACGGAGACGGCCGCCGCGCTGGTGCAGCGGCTGGCCGCCGAGGCGGAGTTCGTGCCGGCCACCACCCGGACGCGCAAGCAGTACCGGCGGATCAGTCTGCCGGGCCCGGTACCGCGATTCGCGATCTGCGCGAACGGCGGCCATCTGCTGGTCGACGGCCGCACCGACCAGGACTGGAACGCCGAGATGCGCCGCCGCCTCGCGGACGGTTCGGTGCCGCTGGCCGAGGTGCGCGCGCATCTGGCGCGGGTGACGGACCCGGCGTGGCTGCGCAAGGAGCGGGTGGCCGAGGACCTGTTCGCGTATCTCGTGGTGGAGCGGTCGCTGCTGCCCGAGAACTTCGTGAAGGACCTCACCGAGTGGGCCGACAGCCGCGGCTGGACGGTGTCGCTGCAGGGCCGGAAGATCTACACGGTCCCCAAGCCGCTGCGCAAGAGCGCGGCGCTCGAGGAGGTCGTCCGGCGGACCGGTGCCGACCAGGTGCTGGCCGCGGGCGACTCCCTTCTGGACGCCGATCTGCTGATGGCCGCCGACGCCGGCTGGCAGCCGGGGCACGGCGAACTGGCGGACAGCGGCTGGCGGGCGCCGCATGTGACGCCGCTCGCCACGGTGGGTGTCGCTGCGGGCGAGGAGATCCTGCGGCGGATGCTCGCGCAGGTCGCGGCCGGCGCGGAGGACGGTGCCGCGGCCGCCTGACACCGCTCTCGGCGTAGGCCGTTGGTCACTCCCTGGTGGTGACCACCCGGTTGCAGTTGGCGCGGGCGGCCTCGACCCGGTCCGCGTTGGGGCGCTCGCTGGACGCTATGAAGGCGTGCGCCTCGGGTTCGCTGCGCCCGCCGCGGATGTGGCGGCGCAGCAGCCGGCGCTCGCGTACCGCCTGCGGGGCGTCGACGAACCACAGTTCGTCGAGCAGATCGCGTACCGCCTCCCAGCCCGGCCCGTCGTCGGCCAGGTAGTTCCCCTCCGTGACGATCAGCCGCACCTGCGGGAGGACGACCAGGCCCGCGGCGATCGGCTCCTCCAGCCGGCGGTCGAACTCGGGGACGTAGACGGGGCGTTCATGGCTGGAGCGCAGCCGGCGCAGCAGCTGGACGTAGCCGTCGACGTCGAAGGTGTCGGGCGCGCCCTTGCGGCCGGCCCGGCCCAGCCGTGCCAACTGGGCGTTGGACAGATGGAAACCGTCCATCGGGACGTACGCCGCCATGTCCGCGCCGAGCCGCGCGTTGACCCCGCCGACCAGCCGGCGGGCGAGGGTGGACTTGCCCGCGGCGGGCGCGCCCGCCATCCCCAGCAGGGCCCTGCGGCCTGGAATGCTGGGCACAAGGGCGATGGCGTCATCGACGAGCATGCCCGTCACCTTAAGCGTCCATCCGAGGAGAAGCCTTGTACGAGACGAAGAATCCGCAGCTCACCCCCGAGCTGTACGCATATGTACTCGCGCACAACCCGCCGCTGGACCCGGTGCAGCGGGAACTCGTCGAGCTCACCCACACCCGGCTCGCGGATGTCTCAGGACTGCAGACCGCGGAGGAGCAGGGCCCGCTGCTCGCCTTCCTGGTGCGGCTGGTCGGGGCCCGCCGCATCGTCGAGGTCGGCACGTTCACCGGGTTCTCC
The DNA here is from genome assembly GCF_027158125.1 of Streptomyces sp. H39-C1. Classification (NCBI taxonomy): domain Bacteria; kingdom Bacillati; phylum Actinomycetota; class Actinomycetes; order Kitasatosporales; family Streptomycetaceae; genus Streptomyces; species Streptomyces sp. H39-C1. The sequence continues at coordinate 15,550 of NZ_JAPVLS010000025.1, read as the reverse complement.
ACTCTGTCGATGGCCCAGGCGATGCCGGCGGACGGACAGCTCATCGCCTGTGACGTCTCCGAGGAGTGGACGGCCGTCGGCCGCGAGGCCTGGGCGAAGGCGGGCGTGGCGGACCGGATCGACCTGCGGATCGCTCCGGCACTGGACACGCTGCGCGCGCTGCCCGAGGGGCCGTGGATCGACTTCGTCTTCCTCGACGCGGACAAGGTCAGTTACGTCGCGTACTGGGAGGAGCTGGTGCCGCGGATGAACCCCGGCGGCCTGATCGTCGCCGACAACACGCTCTTCCACGGTGCGGTCGCCGATCCGGCCGTCGAGGGCCCCGCGGCGGCCATCCGCGCCTTCAACGACCGGGTGCGCTCGGACGACCGGATGGACGACGTACTGCTCACCGTCGCGGACGGCCTCACCATCGCCCGCAGGCGGTAGCTCCTCCCGGGCGTTCCGGCGACCGGTGCCAGGGCCTGTCCGGCGGATCAGGGGCGGCCCCTTCGCCGCCTGGCACGGCAGCTCGCGGCGTTGCCGAAACACCCACATACAAAAGCGTATGCGGGCATTCCGGCGCCTTGCGATCTACCGCACCAGACGACGCCTGGACCGCCCCTGATCCGCCGGACAGGCCCTAATGCTGAGGCAGCCCGCGAGGCGGGGTCCGGCGGGCGGCCGCAGCCGCTCGTGCCGCCGCCTCGCGCGCCGCCGCTTCGGGGTGGCGCTGTCGCCAGTACGGGTTGTCGTGCGGGAGGCCGCCGGTGACGCGGCCGTACATGCCGAACATGAGGAGCATGATGCCGACGACGAAGCTGAAGATCACGTTGGGCATCTCGAACGCCAGGAAGTTGTGGCTGCTGTCCAGCAGGGCGAGATTCACGAAGCCGCTGAGGATGAACAGGGTCCCGAGGACCATGTTCAGGTTCGAGGCGATGTTCCCGCCGATGACCATGCCCGCGAAGAGCAGCAGTCCGACGGCGATCGACAGGACACTCAGCGTGCCGTTGGTGTTGAGTCCAGCCACCGTGTCACCGTGGGTGTCCAGGAACGGGACCTGGTTCAGTAGCCCCAGGATGCCGAAGACCAGCAGCACCAGCCCCGTGAGGCCCGCGCCGACGCGGTAGACCTGGCTCAGCCGGTGATCAGCGGGCAGATGCTCGTCGAGTCGTATGACCATGAGCGGCCTCCTTGGCGGAAGCGGGGGCAAGCGGAACCACATGCCCCACTTAACTCAAGCATCCTCCCGGCGGGCCTCTTCATCAACTGTTCCGCCGGCTGCCGCCCGGTCCGCGACGAGGGAGCGCAGCAGCGCGGGCCCCGCCTGCTCCAGGCTGCGCAGCACCGTCCGGCCCGGTGCGGGCAGGATCGGCACGACGGACGGCACGGCCAGCACCTGGCACCCCGCGGCCTCGGCGGAGGCCACCCCGGTGGGGGTGTCCTCCACGGCGACGCAGCGGGCCGGATCGGCGCCGAGCAGCCGGGCGGCGGCCAGATACGGGTCCGGAGCGGGCTTGGTGCGGGGGGTGTCGTCGGCGGTGACGGAGACCGCGAAGTTCTCCCGGCCGAGCACGTCGAGCACCAGCTCCACGACGCGCCGCGGCGAGGCGGACACCAGCGCCGTCGTCACCCCCTCCGCGCGCAGCCGGGCCAGCAGCACGGTCGCACCGGGGCGCGGCCGTACCTCGCGGGCCACCAGCTCGGCGAAGCGGGCGTCCAGCTCCGCCGCCAGGTGCTCACGGGTGCGGGCGGTCCCGGTGGCCGTGAGCAGATGGCCGGTGGTGTGGTCGACGGACCGGCCCAGCACGTCGGGGACGTCCGCGTCGGTCAGCGTGTAGCCGAGCGCCGACGCGGTCTCGGCGACCGTGTCCCACCACACCCCCTCGGTGTCGACCAGCGTGCCGTCCATGTCGAAGAGCACCGCCTGAAGCGTCACGCGGTGGGTCCGTCGACGAGCACGGGGCGCTGCGGGAGGGTCACGGTGACGGTCGCGCCGGCCGGCAGGGTGGCCGCGCGGTGGCTGGGCACGTCCGCTTTGACCGTCGCGCCGTCCGGCAGCGACAGGGTGAGACGGGTGACCGAGCCGTGGAAGGCGGCGGTGAGCACCCGGGAGCGGCCCTCGCCGTCGGCGGTGGCCTCCAGGGCCTCCGGCCGGACCAGGACGTCCACCGGGCCCTGCGCCGGGGCGGCGCCGCGCACCGGCAGCCGCTGTCCGAGCACCTCCACGTCACCGTCCGCCATGACGCCCGGCAGCCGGTTCATGGTGCCGACGAACTCGGCGACGAACGCCGTCGCGGGCGTGTCGTACAGCTCGGCGGGGGCCGCGACCTGCTCCAGCCGGCCGTCGCGCATCACCGCGACCCGGTCGGCCGTCGACAGCGCCTCCTCCTGGTCGTGCGTGACGAAGACGGTGGTGATCCGCAGCTCCTGCTGCAGCCGCCTGATCTCCTCGCGCAGCGTCACCCGGACCTTGGCGTCCAGCGCGGACAGCGGTTCGTCCAGCAGCAGCACCTTGGGCCGCAGCGCCAGCGCGCGGGCGAGCGCCACGCGCTGCTGCTGGCCGCCGGAGAGCTGGTGCGGGAAGCGGTCGGCGTGCTGCGGCAGCCCGACCAGCTCCAGCAGTTCATGGGCGCGCTTCCGGCGCTCGGCGGCGCCGGTCCGCCGCATCTTCAGGCCGAACGCGACGTTGTCGGCGGCCGTCAGGTGCGGGAAGAGGCTGTACGACTGGAAGACCATCCCGGCGTCGCGGCGGTGCGCGGGCACCCCGCTGATGTCCTGGCCGTCGACCAGGACCTGGCCGGAGTCGGGACGTTCGAAGCCGGCCAGCATCCGCAGCGCGGTGGTCTTGCCGCAGCCGGACGGGCCGAGCAGCGCGAGCAGCTCACCGGGACGGGCGGTCAGGTCCAGGCCGTCGAGCGCCACGGTGGCGCCGAACGACTTGCTGAGCGCGCGGAACTCGACGGTGGTGGCCGTCGAGGAGTCCGCGGGGTCCGGGGCGGACGTGGTGGCCTTGGTGGAAGCCGTGGCGGCGGTCATGCCACCTCCTGTGCGATGGGTGCGGGAGCGGCCGCGTCGCGGCCGGCCCGGCGGGAGCGGGACAGGGAACGGGACCGGTCGCGGGGCCGGCCCAGGGCGGCGAACACCAGCAGCAGCATCCAGGTGACCACCAGGCTCAGCACCGAGACGGCCACCGACAACTGCGCCTGGTTGCCTCCGGTGTTGACGATCCACACCGCGAACGGCTGGTACCCGAGCAGGGCGCCGACGGTGTACTCGCCGAGAACCAGCGCGAGGGTGAGGAAGGACGCGTTCAGCAGCGCGCCGCGCAGGTTGGGCAGCACCACCTGCAGGACGGCCCGCGGAGCGCTCGCGCCGCAGCTGCGCGCGGCCTCCACCAGGACGCGGACGTCGACCGCGCGCAGCCCGGAGTCCAGCGCCCGGTAGGCGAGCGGCAGCGCCATCACCGTGTAGGCGAGGACCAGGACGAACGGGAACCGCTTGTCCTGCACGGCGGTGAACGTCTGGAACAGCGGGGTGCGCGACAGGTGTTCCGGGCCCCAGCGCAGCACGCTGCTGTAGCCGGAGACCAGCGCCACCGACGGGACCACCAGCGGCAGCGAGCAGATGATCTCCAGGACCGGCCGCAGCCGGGGAGCGCCGAGGCGCACCGCGACGAGCGCCGGGACCAGCAGCACCATCACCAGGACGATGGTCGCGGCGGCCAGCTCCAGGGTGAGCAGCAGGCTGTCGGTGAAGCCGTCCGCGCTGACGATGCCGCTGTACGCGTCCAGGGTGAAGCCCTGGCCCGGGACGTCCACGGTGAAGATCACCGAGGCGGCCACCGGGACCAGGAAGTACAGGCCGGCCAGCAGGCCGACGGCGCCGCGCCACAGCGGCTTGCGGGTCAGTCGAGCCATCGTGCGCTCCTTCGCTGGAGGGGGACGTAGACCGCCATGACGAGCCCGGCGACCACGACCATGTCCAGGCTGAGCGCGAGCGCGATGTTGCCCTGGCCGACCAGGACGTTGCCGGACAGCGCGTCGGCGATCTGCACGGTGATCAGCGGCACCGAGCCGCTGCCCAGCGCGGCGGCCGTGGCGTAGGCGGCGAAGGCGCTGCCGAAGAGCAGCACGTAGCCGCCGAGCAGGGACGGGGCCAGCACCGGCAGCGCGACGTACCGCCAGTACTGGAAGCCGGTGGCGCCGTTGTTCTGCGCGGCCTCGCGCCACTGCGTGCGCAGGCCCTCCAGCGCCGGGGTGATGGCCAGGACCATCAGCGGCAGCAGGAAGTAGAGGTAGACGATGACCAGGCCCCAGAACGTGTACAGGCTCCAGCCGGCACCGGTCAGGCCCAGGTGCTCGGTGAGGACGCCCGCGTTGCCGAGGGTGGCGATGAAGGCGAAGGCGAGCGGTACCCCGCCGAAGTTGGCGAGCACGCCGGACGCCGCGAGGACACCCTCGCGCAGGGCGCGGTGACGCGAGGTCACCACGGCCTGCGCGAGGGGGAGTCCGAGCACGGCGGCGAGCAGTGCGGACAGCGCCGACAGCTTGACGCTGCTGACCAGCCCGGTGAGGTAGGCGCCCTGCACGGAGTCCGTGAGGTTCGCCGTCGTCCACTGCGCGCCGCCGGGCGCGTCACTCGAGGTACTGAAGGCACCGGTCAGCATGGCGACGGCGGGCAGGCCGAACGCCACCAGCATGAACAGCACGAGTGGCAGCGCCGCCAGCATGCCGGCCGGCGCCTTGGTCCTCAGGGTCATCAGGCGACGGCCTTGGCCCAGCCCTGGGTGACGGTCTTCTTGGCCGCGTCCACCTGCGCGGGCGTCGGGAAGGCCGGGGTGCCGGCGACGGCCGGCAGCTTGGCGGCGGCAGCGGCGTCGAGCGTGCCGGCCTGCTTGAGGGCGTCCATCAGCACGGGACGGGCGTAGCCCTTGAGCCACAGGTTCTGGCCCTCGGCGCTGTACAGGTACTCCTCCCACAGGCGGGCGGCGGCCGGGTGCGGCGCGTCCTTGTTCACGGCCTGCGCGTAGTACTGGGCGTAGACGCCGTCGCTGGGGATGGAGACCTTCCAGTCCACGTTCTTCGTCTTGAACTCGTCGGTGTAACCCGCGTTGAGGTAGTCCCAGTCGATGCTGATCGGCGTCTCGCCCTTCTGGACGGTCGCCGGGGTGGACTCCACCGGGTTGTAGTTGCCCGACTTCTTCAGCTGCCCGAAGAAGTCCAGACCGGGCTGGATGTTGTCGAACGAGCCCTTGTTGGCGATGGCCGCCGCGTAGACGCCGCCGAAGGCCGAACCGGACTTCGTCGGGTTGCCGTTCAGCGCCACCTGGCCCTTGTACTGCGGCTTGAGGAGGTCCGCGAAGGTCGAGGGGCACTCCTTGACGCGCTTGGCGTCGCAGCCGATCGAGACGTAGCCGCCGTAGTCGTAGTACCAGCGCGCCTGTGCGTCCTTCTGCGCCGCCGGGATCTTCTCGTAGTCCGCGACCTTGTACGAGGCGAACAGGCCCTGCGAGGCGCCGCTCAGCGCGAAGGCGCTGCCGAGGTCGACGACGTCGGGGGCGCGGTCCTGGCCCTTGCGGGTGCTGATCGCGGAGATCTCGATCTGGCTGGAGGCGTCGGGGTTCTCGACCTCGACCTTGATGCCGTACTTCTTGCTGAAGCCGTCGATGAGCGCGCCGTAGTTGGCCCAGTCGCGCGGCAGGGCGATCGCGTTGAGCTTGCCCTCCTTCTTCGCGGCGGCGACCAGGGCGTCCATCCCGCCGAACTCGGCGGCGGAGGTGGCGGTGGCGGCACTCTTCTTGCCGTCGGCCGCCGTGCTCTCGGTGGGTGCGGCGCCGCAGGCACTGAGGCCGAGCGCAGCTATGGCGAGGACACCTGCGAGGCCGGCGGCCCGGGGGCGGGGCAGAATCACGAGACTCTCCATGGGGACGGGAGATAGCCAGGGTTGGCTGTACAACTCGAACAATGACGACCTCAGTACGCCGCAGTCCAGTGTCCGGCGGATGAACGCGCCACTGCGTTCCGGTGTCGGCCGCGGGAATGACGCGGTTGCCCCGGAATCGGCGGTTGATTCGGCGGTTAGGGTCGGAGTGCGGTCCGTCGGTGGGCCGTCCGTGGGTGATCCGGCGGACAGGATCTAGGCTCGGTCGCCGGAGCAGTGATCGACGTGGGGGAGCAGCGTGGCGGACGGCCGGCAGACGATGTACCGGAAGGTGGCCGCCGACCTCCGGCAGGCCATCGCCGACGGCGCCTACGGGTCCGGCGGCCGACTGCCGGCCGAGGGCGAACTCGCCACCCGCTACGGCGTCTCGCGCGGCACCGTGCGCCAGGCCCTGGCCGTACTGCGGGCCGACGGGCTGGTCACCTCCAGGCGCGGCACCCGCCGCGTCGTGCTGGGCACCGCCCGGGTGCAGAGCTTCGGCGAGCTGCTCAGCTTCACCCGCTGGGCCCGCTCCATCGGCGAGGAGCCCGGCGGCCGGGTGGTGGAGATCATCCGCAGTCCCGCCGACGAGGTCGAACGTGAACAACTCCGGCTGGAACCGGACGCCGAGGTCTACCGCGTGCTGCGGGTCCGCACCCTGTCCGGCGTCCCGGTGATGGTGGAGCGCACCGTCTACCCCGAGCACATAGGCGCCCTCGTCGAGGCGCTGGACCCGCACGCGGTCTCGCACACCGTGCCGCTCCAGGAGCAGGGCGTGCTGTTCACCGACGCCCACCACACCATCGACCTGGCCCTCGCCGACGCCGACGACGCCCGGCTGCTCGGCTGCCTGGTGGGCGATCCGCTGCTGCGTGAGCGGCGCCGCACCACCGATCCGGCGGGTTCCCCGGTGGAGTGGTCGCAGGACCGCTACTTGCCGGGAACGGTGGCCTTCACCGTCCACAACTCGACGGCGGTCACCTCACTGTCCCGTCGCACGGGAATCTGACGAAACGTCTGTCTCCGGTCTTCCCCTGTTCATGTGCGACTGTCATCATCCTACTCGCCAGTAACCGCGAGTAACCCCCGCACCTCTCTGACCAGGAGGCACCGTGTCCGCCCTCTCCCGCCTGCCCGGAACCGGCATGTCCCGCCGCACGCTGCTCGGTTCGGCCGTCGCCACCGGCGCGGCCATCGGCACCGGCGTCCTGCCCGCCGGCCTGCAGCAGGCGCTGGCCGAGCCCGCACGACAGGGCACGCTGGACGATGTCGAACACGTCGTGGTCCTGATGCAGGAGAACCGCTCCTTCGACCACTACTTCGGCACCCTGAGCGGCGCCCGCGGCTACGGCGACAGCTCGCTGCTCCGCTTCCCGAACGGCTCCGACGTGCTGCACCAGCGGCTGCTCGGCTCCGTCGGCGGCACCAGCCTGCTGCCCTGGCACCTGGACACCACCACCTCCGACGCCCAGCGGATCTTCGACCTGGACCACTCCTGGGACGGCACCCACAGCGCCTGGGCCAACGGCCAGTACAACAACTGGATCCCCGCCAAGTCCTGGTACACGATGGGCTACTACCGGCGCCAGGACATCCCCTTCCAGTACGCGCTCGCCGATGCCTTCACCCTCTGTGACCAGTACTTCTGTTCCACCATGGCGTCCACCAACCCCAACCGCCTCTACCTGTGGTCCGGGACGGTCGACCCGCGCGGCACCGCCGGCGGCCCGGTCGTCGACAACAGCGAGAAGGGCTACACCTGGACGACCTATCCGGAGCGGCTGCAGGCAGCGGGCATCTCCTGGAAGGTCTACCAGCAGGAGGACAACTACGACGACAACGCCCTGGCCTGGTTCAGGCAGTACCAGAACGCCTCCAAGGACTCCCCGCTCTACGTGAACGGCATGGTCAAGCGCGGTGCGGACGACTTCGCCCAGGACGTGGCCAACGGAAAACTGCCCGCCGTCAGCTGGGTGGTGGCCCCCACCGACCAGTCGGAGCACCCCAACCACCCGCCGGCCCAGGGCGCCGACTTCACCTCCTCCTACGTGCTGGAGGCGCTCGCCGCCCACCCCGAGGTCTGGGCCAAGACCGTCGTCCTGCTCAACTACGACGAGAACGACGGCTTCTTCGACCACGTCATCCCGCCGGCCGCCCCCGCCGGCACCCCGGACGAGTTCATCAACGGCGCGCCCATCGGGCTCGGCCCGCGCGTCCCGATGATCGTCATATCGCCCTGGAGCCGCGGCGGCCGCATCAACTCCGAGGTCTTCGACCACACGTCGGTCCTGCGGTTCCTGGAGAACTGGACGGGGGTGCGCGAGCCCAACATCTCCGCCTGGCGCCGCACCGTCTGCGGCGACCTGATGTCGGCGTTCGACTTCCGGACGTCCACCACGACGTTCCCCGCCCTGCCCGACACCAAGAAGCTCCTGGCGGACCTGGCCGAGCAGCACAAGAAGGTGCTCCCGCCGCTCTTCCCGCCGGTGGTCCAGCACTTCCCCGAGGTGGAGCCGGGCGACCGCCCGGCGCTGCCCACCGGCTACCGCTTCGGCTCGTCCTCGCGGACCGACACCGCCAAGGGCCTGATCTGGATCACCGTGGACAACCTCGGCTCCCTCGGCGCCGGCCTGTCGATGTACACCGTCAACCACCGCAAGTTCGGCGCCTGGCGCTACACGCTGCCCGTGGGCGGCAGCATCACGGACTACTTCAGCGCCCAGGCCGTCAGCGGCGGCCCGTACGACATCGACACCCATGGCCCGGACGGATTCCTGCGCGGCTACAAGGGCGACGTCCGCACCTGGACCAACCCGGCGAAGGCGCACCCGGAGGTCTCGGCGGTCGAGGCGCCGGACGGCGTCCACCTCAAGCTCACCAACGCGGGTGGAAAGCCCGCGGTGTTCACCTTCCCGGGCCACCAGGTGACGGTCGCGCCCGGTGCCTCGGCGACCGCGGTCGTCCCGTCCGCCACCGCACGCCGCTACGACTTCACGGTGACGGCGGACACCGGCGACGGCTTCGAGCGCCGCTTCGCGGGACGGCTGCAGCCGTAGGTCACGGCTGATGCCGAGGGGGTCCGCCCGAGTCTTCGGCGGACCCCCTCCGGTCGTGCGGTCCTACCGCAACAGGCTTGCCAGCAGCGGCCGGTAGTGGGCGAAGTCCGCGGCCGCCGCCACCCGTACGTCCTTGGCGCCCTCGTCCCACCGGCGCAGCCGCACCGCCTCGGCGCCGAAGGCCTCCGCCTCGAAGTCACGTACCTCGCTCTGCGACATCGGCCCGCCCTGGACCCGCAGCGTGTGGACCGAGGCCTCGGACAGCCGCCCGAAGTACTCCGGCTCCACCGCGCACAGATACCGCTTGGCGGCGACGTGCAGCCGCACCGGCTCCGTCACCTCAGGTCCGAACCACCGCGCCAGCCACTCCGCGCCCGTGTGGCTGTGACGGTTGTCGGTCCCGGCCATCAGGTCCGCGCCGGTCACCGCCCCGTGGAAGTGACCCACGTCGTGCAGCAGCGCCGCGGCGACGAGAGCGGGCGCGGCGCCCGCGGCCTCCGCGAGGGAAGCGGCCTGCAGCATGTGCTGGGCCTGGGTGACGTCCTCGCCCAGGTACTGCTCGGCGCCCGCGCCGTCGAAGAGGGCGGCCAGCTCGTCGAGCGGCCGCTCCCGGCGCAGCACGGCGAGCGTGCTCGCGAGCCCGTCGAGGTCGGCGTAGCAGCCCTGCAGATGACGCTCACCGCTCTCGGCGAACGCGGTACGGGCGTGCAGCAGACGGGTGTTGTCGAAGACGAGACAGTCGCCGGGAGCCAGCCGGAAGTCCAGCCGCAGCTCCGCGCGCACCAGCAGCTCGCCGAAGGCCCGGTAGGCGCGGTAGAAGGAGTCCAGCGCCTCCCGCGACAGCCGCAGCGTCCCGATGGAGCGGTTGTTGAAGCGGACCTCACGGATCCGCCCGAGCGGGTCCACGTCGATCAGCGGCCGGTCGGCGCGCAGCGCGGTGCGGGCGTCGTCGAAGCGGAAGGGCACCAGGGTGCGGGTCAGCACCTCGAACGCGGCCGGGTCCTCGGTGCGCAGCAGCGCGGCGGCGGCGAAGCCGTCGACCAGCCCCGAGTCGCCGCCGACGGCGGCGTTCGTCAGACAGTGCAGCAGCTGCAGGGTCGGTACGGGGTCGCGGTACGGGTTGTCGGTGTGCGGGGTGATCGCCGCGCCGGTGAAGGCGAGGTTGTTCGGGTCCGCCTCGACGCGCACGTCGAACAGCGTGCCGTAGTTCGTCTCGCGGACATGGCCGAACGTCCCGGCGACGGCCAGCACCTGCCGCTCGGTGCGGGGCACGTCCCGCAGCAGGGCGAAGCCGAGCCGCTGGACGGACTCCAGCACCCGTATCCGCTCGGCCGGGTCGGCGAGATACGCCTCCCAGCCGGCCTCGGGCAGCCGCCCGTCCAGATCGGCGGCGCACCACAGCTGCTTGCCGGCCTCGGTACGGCCGTCGCCGCTGTCCCCGCTGCCGTCGCCGGGGTCGGGGTCGGCCGAGGCGAGCCACTCCGTCCCGTAGACGGACCGGTGGCCGTCGGGGAGCCACTCCACCTCGAACGCGAGCTCACCGACCCGCACCTCGCCGACCGCCAAGTCCGTTGGCAGATCGGTGATCTGGAAGAGCTTCTGGCCGTTGCGCGGATCGCGGCACTGGGCGCAGCGGCAGTTGTCCCGCAGCCAGGCCGCCGGGAGACGGGTCAGGTCCATACGGTCCTCCATAAGTTGTCTAGCCAACTTTAGAAGGGAACCTCGCACGCGGTCATGAGGACCGACGGACGGCCACATGTCGCGAGGATGAACACCGGGTCCCGACGCGGGACGGCGCGGAGCGTCAGCTGCAGCAGCCGCCTCCGCAGCACCCACCGCCACCGCCACCGCCGCCACCCGACGCGGGAGCGGCGGCGCTGCCGCCCACGGCGACGGCGGACAGCAACTTCACCGTGTCGTCATGCCCCTCGGGGCAGCTCGCGGGGTCGGAGGACTCGGCCATCGGCCGGTTCAGCTCGAAAGTGGTACCGCAGGACCGGCAGCGAAACTCGTATCGGGGCATGCGACGAAGAATAGCCCCGCCGGCCGACCGCCCCGCGGAGCGTCAGCGCCCCTGCGCCCGGTCCTCACGGATGTTCGCGACGACCCGGTTCACGGTCTCCCGCACCGCCGCCGTCTCCGTCAGGAAGGCCCAGTAGTCCGGATGCCGCCCTTCCAGCGCGGCGAGCGCCCGGTCCAGCCGCGCCACCGCGTCGTCCAGCGGCCGGGCATGCCGGGGCTCGGGCGTCGTCCGGCCCTGCATCGCCAGCCGCTGCGCGTCCCGGATGGCGAACCGGGTCCTCTCGACCTCGGCCTTCGGATCCTTGCTGACCTCGTTCAGCCGGCGCAGCCGGTCACCGGCCGCGGACACCGACCCGTCCACGTCGTCCAGCAGCGCCCGGACCGTGCTCAGCCGGGACGTCGCGTCGGCCCAGCGCTGCTCGTCGCGCGCCTTGGCGGCCTCCGCGAGCTTGGCGCTCGCCTGCGCCACGGCGGTCTCCGCCTGCGCCGGCACCTGCTGCAGGTCCTGCCAGCACGCCAGCGAGAAACGCCGCCGCAGCTCACTGAGGACCGGCTCGACGCCGCCGGCCCGGGTGGCCAGCGCCTCGACGCGGGTGCGCAGGCTGACCAGCCGCTTGTCGATCTCCTTCGCCTGCTCAGGAAGCCGCGACGCCTCCGCCCGGATCGCCTCCGCACGGCGCTGCACGTCCTCCGCGCGCGCCAGCGTCTCCGGCACGCCGTGCGTCCCGGCCCCCTGGTTCAGCTTCGTGAGCTCCGGCGAGAGCGCCGCCAGCCGCGAGGCCAGCTCGTCGCCCTTCAGCCCGGCGGCCCGCACCGCGTCCAGCGCGTTGCTCGCCGCCAACAACCCCTGCCGCGCCCGCTCCACCGCCGGCGCCAGCCGGGCCAGCTGCGTCTCGGCCTTCCCCAGCAGCGGCGCGAGGCTCGCGGCGAACCGCTCCAGGTCCGCCTTGGCCCGGTCGAGGTCGTCCTTCGCCTTCGTCAGCTCGTTGCGGGCCCGGGTGGCGGTCGCCGTGTCCAGCTCGTCACGGTCCAGGTCATGGGCGTCGACGGTGGCGATGTACGCCCCGCTGACCTGGTCGATCTGCTCGCCGAGCGCCCGGAACCCGGCCAGCGCGCGCTGCGCGGCCGGCGAGTTGTCGACGGCGCTGATGGTCTCTATCGACAGGTCCAGGTCCCGTTGGGCGGTGTCCAGCTCGTAGAAGGCCTGGGAGGCGGCGTCCTTCGCGGCCTGGGCATCAGCGCGCAGATTGTCGCCGCGCCGCCACCACGAGCGTGCCGTCGTCACAGTGACTCTCTCCCGCAGGTCCGCCGCTGGTGTCTGTCGGCTCCAGTCTCCCACCTGACCAAGACGAATACACGGCCCGGGGCGGTTGCACGGACACGTGACCGAACGCCGGGCCATGCTTTACCCGCCCTTGGTATCCGGTTGGGGAGCACGGGGTTCGGCGATGTAATCTGTCACTTCACGTTCCGAGGGCGTGTAGCTCAGTGGTAGAGCAGCGCCTTTACACGGCGCTGGTCGGCGGTTCGAACCCGTCCACGCCCACCGCTCGATCCATCCGGGAGCCCCCGGCCAGCCATGGCCGGGGGCTCCCGGCGTTCCCGGGGCCGGTGCCGCGGGCCCGCCCCCGGTCGCGCACCAGGTCGGGAGCCCTGAGGCTGGAAGCCGTACGGTCCGGCGTCCGCCGGTGGCCGGCGGCTTCAGGAGGAGTCATGGCGGGTATCCAGCCGTTCACGCGGGAGGACTACGCGGCCCGGATGGCACGGGCCGCGGAGGCGGCGGCCGCGGCGGGGCTGGCCGGTGTGGTCGTGACCCCCGGCCCGGACCTGGTCTATCTGTGCGGGTACCAGCCGACGGCGATCACCGAGCGGCTGACGATGCTCGTGCTGTCCGCCGGCGAGGAGCCGCAGATGCTGGTGCCGGTCCTGGAGCGGCCGGACGCCGAGACGGCGGAGGGCGCGGGGGCGGTCCTGCTGACGGACTGGATCGACGGGCAGGACCCCTACAACGCGGCGATCAGTCTGCTGCGGCCCGAGGGGCGTTACGGGATCTCCGATTCGGCGTGGGCGATGCACCTGCTGGGCTTCCAGCGGACGCTGCCCGGTACGGCGTACGCGTCGCTGACCGATGTGCTGCCGATGCTGCGGGCGGTCAAGGACGAGCACGAGCTGGCGCGGCTGGCGGCGGCCGGAGCGGCGGCGGACGCCGCGTACGGGGACATCCTGAAGGTGCGGTTCGCGGGCCGCCGGGAGACCGAGGTGGCGGGCGACCTCGCGGATCTGCTGATCTCGTACGGGCACAGCCAGGTCGACTTCACCGTCGTGGGCTCCGGGCCGAACGGCGCCAACCCGCATCACGAGGCGGGGGAGCGGACCATCGCCGAGGGCGACATGGTGGTGCTGGACTTCGGCGGCCTGAAGGACGGCTACGGCTCCGACACCACGCGCACGGTGCACGTCGGCGAGCCCTCGGACGAGGAGCGGAAGGTGCACGACATCGTGCGCGAGGCCCAGCAGACGGCCTTCGAGGCGGTCCGGCCCGGTATCGCCTGCCAGGAGATCGACCGGGTGGCCCGCAAGGTCATCACGGACGCGGGGTACGGCGAATACTTCATCCACCGGGTCGGCCACGGCATCGGTGTGACGACGCACGAGCCGCCCTACATGGTGGAGGGCGAGGAGCGGCCGATCGTGCCGGGAATGTGCTTCTCGATCGAGCCCGGCATCTATCTGCCGGGGCGCTTCGGGGTCCGGATCGAGGACATCGTGACATGCACCGAGGAGGGCGGTCGGCGGCTCAACGGCACCCCCCACGAGATGCGCCTTGTCGGCTGATATTCGAACTGGTGCGAGGTTTAACGACCTTGCGTTGATTCGTTCGGGGGTACAGGTTCGAACTGGGGCCTGGTCGCGGTTCGCGCGGCCTCAAGATCTGTCCTGTGAGTAATCGGTGGGGAAGGGCCGCCCTGCGAGGAGCAGTGGTGGCGGCGGGGACCACCCTGTGCGGTTCGGGGTTGCTGGTACCGGTCGCGGTCGCCGGCGAGGACTGTCCGGGGCCGGTCACGGTCCAGGTGGAGCACGGCTCGGTGCACGTCTGCGTCCAGGCTCCCGACAGCCATGGACACGGGCCCGGCGTCGAGGACGGCGTCGAGGACGGGCACGGCCACGGCCACGGCCACGGCCACGGCCACGGATACTGGCACTGGGGTTGGCACCACTGCCACTGCTACTGGCACTGGCACGGGGGCCATCCGTCGTGTCCTGAACCGACTCCGACTCCGACGCCGACTCCCACCCCCACACCGACCCCCAGTCCCACCCCCACGCCCGTTCCGACGCCCGTGCCCAGGCCGACCCCGGCGCCCAGGCCGACCCCGGCGCCCAGGCCGACGCACCGCGTGGTCGTCCCGCCCCCGCGGGTTACCCCGCCGCCGCGCGTCGAGCCCTCGCCGGCCCCGGAGCCGAGCAGCAGTCCGGAGCCCGTCGTCACCCCCGCGCCGACCCCGTCGCCGCGGCACGCCCCGCCTCCGCGCCCGGCCGTCCACTGGCCGGCCCCTGCCGCGGCCCCGGCGCCCCCCAAGCACCAACGGCGGCCGCTGATGATGACGATGCTGCTCACGACGGTGCCGGGACTGCTCGCGGCGGCCGTGCTCCGGCCGGGCTCGCACGTGTACCGCAGGGCCCGTTGACGTCGTTCCGACGACCGGTGACCCGTAGACCCGCTGTCAGTTACGTCAGCTAGGAGTTCGTCATGTCGCAGTGGATTGCTCTGGTGATCGCGATGGCCGCGGCCTGCGTGGTCGTCATCACCGTCGTGGTGCTCAGACAGCGGCGCGTCCCGGTGGACGACGACCCCACCGAGACGCCCGACGTCATCGAGTACATGACGATGATGATCGGGGTGATCTACGCGATCGTCCTGGGCCTGGCGATCGCCGGAGTGTGGGAGGGCCAGGGTGCGGCGCAGGACGACGTGATGCGTGAGGCGCAGGCCCTGCACGAGATCAGCACGCGCGTGCAGGTGTATCCGCCCGAGGTGCGGGACCGGATCCGGGCGGACGTCGACGCGTACGTCTCGTACGTGGTCCACAAGGAGTGGCCGTACATGGCCGACCACGGCACCCTCTCCCCGAAGGGGACGGAACTGCTGTCGGCGGTGCGCCGCGACGTGACGGACTACGCGCCCAAGGGGGACCTGGACGCCCAGGCCTACCAGCCGGTGGTGGACCAGGTCGCGGTGGCCGACGAGGCGCGTACCGCGCGGGGCCAGAACGCGGGCGCGACGATGCCCGGGATGGTGTGGTTCGGCCTCATCGCGGGCGCCCTGGTGACGGTGGGGCTGATCTTCACGCTGCAGATCCGCCGCTCGGGCCGGGAGCTGCTGCTGGCGGGCCTGTTCAGCGCGCTCATCGCGTTCCTGCTGTTCCTGATCTGGGACCTCGACGCGCCCTTCGGCCGGGGCATCGCGGTCGCCCCCGATGTGTTCCTGGACCTGTTCCCGGCACTGAAGTAGCGGAGCCGGAGCGGGGCGCACGACGGAAGGGCGGTGGGCCCGGGGGGGCTACCCC
>NZ_JAPVLS010000259.1:0-1404 GCF_027158125.1 Streptomyces sp. H39-C1 | reverse complement strand
TACTGCAACGGCGTTTGGCGTGACTGGTGGCCAGGGCCGTCGTTGATTTGACTATGGGTGGGGAACTCAGTGACATCAGGACGTGGGCGGCCGGTCTGGGCGAGTTGCACGAGCGGTTTGTGCACCGATTTGCCCGGTCGGAGCCGCGGGAGTCGGCGCTGGCTTATATGCAGGGGCTGATCGCTCCGTTGGAGCGGAAGAACGGCTGGACGCTCGCGGAGGAGGCCGGGCACGCGGCCCCCGATCGCATGCACCGGCTGTTGAACCGGTGCGACTGGGACGCCGATGAAGTCCTCGACGACGTCCGCGACTACGTCGTGGAACATCTCGGCGACCCGGACGCGGTGCTGATCGTGGACGACACCGGGTTCCTGAAAAAGGGCGTCCGCTCGGCCGGAGTCCAGCGCCAATATTCCGGAACCGCCGGGCGAACAGAAAATTGTCAGGTGGGTGTCTTCCTCGCCTATGCCGGCGCCCGGGGCCGCACGCTGATCGACCGCCGCCTGTATCTGCCCACGTCATGGACCGATGACCGCGAACGCTGCCGGGCCGCGGGGATCGAGGACACGGTCGCCTTCGAGACGAAAGTGGTGACCGCCAAGGCCATGGTCCGCCGGGCGATCACCGACAACATCCCGTTCCGGTGGGTGACGGCGGATGCCGCCTACGGCTTCTCCAAAGGCTGGCGGACCGAGCTCGAGCAGGCCGATGTCTTCCACGTCATGGCCACCACCCGCCACGACACCGTCGTCACCCGCTGGGCTATGGACCACCCGGTCCACGACCTGTTTCCCTCACTGCCCCGACAGAAGTGGAAACGCCGTTCGTGCGGCAACGGCGCCCACGGGCCCCGGATCTACGACTGGGCGAGGGTCGAAGTCCGTCCTTGGCATCGTGAAGACCGCCGGCACTGGGTCATCGCCCGCCGCAGCGTGAGCCGACCACAGGAGATCTCCTACTACATCGCCTACTGCCCGGCCGAGACCACACTCGATGAGCTGATCCGCGTCGCCGGCAGCCGGTGGGCTGTTGAAGAGTGCTTCCAAACCGCGAAGCAGGAATGCGGCCTGGACGACTACCAGGTCCGCCGCTACCCCGGCTGGCACCGCCACATCACCCTCGCTATGGCCGCCCACGCCTGCCTGACCGTCCTGCGGGCCCGCGCCCTCGATACGGAGAAAGCAGAAACGGATCCTCCCAGCTCATCCCCCTGACCCTGCCCGAAATCCGGCGACTGACCACCCGCCTGACACGGCCCCGAGCCCACCTCACCGACCACGTCCTGCACTGGTCACACTGGCGCCGCCGCCGACAATTCCAAGCCCGCATCAGCCACTACAAACGACGCGGCCACACACCACCAGAAACTGCCCACACATCAGAACAAAGACCGTTGCAGTACTA
>NZ_JAPVLS010000258.1:0-1410 GCF_027158125.1 Streptomyces sp. H39-C1 | reverse complement strand
GCAGGAGCTCGGCATCACCGCCGACTCCGTCAACCGCTACCGGCGCGGCGCCCGCAAGAACCCGCCCAAGGACATCGCCGCGAAGATCGACAACGCCGTCCGCTCCCGCTGGCAGCCCCAGGTGCGCAAGCGCCGGCGCCAGCAGGCCGCCGTCACCGGGGTCACGGTGGAGACCCGGGCCCGGTTCGGCTACGAGTCGTCCGCCGGATCCACCGACGACGGCCGCTTTCGCCGCCTCACCGTCCGTCTCCCTGCCGCGTACGCGCAGCGCCTGTTCGACGCCCGCGACACAGGGGCCAGCGACCAGGACATGCGTGGGATCATCGCCGAAGGGTTTAAGGAAGTCTATTTCCAGGACGGCGGCGGCCGCGCCATGGGACTCTCGGACGTAACCCTGAATGACATCGATTACCTGGATCTGGATTTCTGAATAGGAACGAAATCATGACCGCTGAATTCCCGCTGTGACTCAGCGCTTCAGTTGGCGAATGCGCGCGACACTTGGCGAGCTGAGCGTTCACCGTCGTGGCTGGCATGTGTGACTCAGCAGGCCAACTGTCGTGTCAGCATGCAATCTGTCGTCCAGGGCGGGCTATGACCCGCAATGATCACTTGCACGTTCGGCGAGGTGCCATACTGCGCGCGTGGTGGAGAACACAAGTACAGATGACACCGCCGGCGCGCAAGTTTTGGAGTCCCTCCTGGAGGCTCTCGCCGCGTGGCCGGACCTCGGAGTCAGGGCGCGCGTCAGCATCGAGCAGTGGAGCGGCCTGACTGCGGACGAAGCGAGGGCTTACCAAGATGTCGGCATCTCCGCCGTCCGAAGCGTTGACGGCGGACGGGCAGTCTCTGACCAGGTCCGTGCGCTCGGGAGGATGCGCTACGAGCCGTCCGTCTCGACATTGATCGGGTTGTGGGAGCAGTGCCCGGTCCATCCGGTTGCGGTGGCTGCTGCCCACGCACTGTTCGAGATCGGGACCGCCGGGGCCCGCGACACGCTGCGCAAGGGGATCCACGACCACGAGCACCTCGGCCAGTTCATGGCCCTGAAGGTCATGTTCACCGACGAGGGGACGGCCTGGGGCAACGTCAGCCACCTGTTCGCCGACGAGTGCCTGACTGCTGCACCCGGTCAGATCGCCGCCATTCAGGCTCTCGCCTTCCTGTCGCCACAATCGTTCTCCCAGTCCGGTCCTGAATGGCACTCCGATGATCTCCGCGACCTGGTGTCCCGGGACCGCCGCTGGCTCGACCTCTGCGTCGGCCTCCGTGACCACGAAGTCCTGGGCGGGCAGGCCCGCGAGGTGCTCAAGTATGCCGATCCTGCCGTCACCGGCCCGGCCCTGGACGCGGCCGCAACGGTGCGCACGACGCAGTCTCGGCCTGCCCGCCAGCAGTGGCGGGCGGGGG
>NZ_JAPVLS010000257.1:0-1414 GCF_027158125.1 Streptomyces sp. H39-C1 | reverse complement strand
CGACGGCACCCCAGCACCTCCACCGAAGAGACGACACGACACCTCATCCCTGCCGCCAAGATGGCAATGTCATGCCTGACCAGCGGAAACACAGCGATCACTCGCGGAAAGACAACAGCTTCTAAGGTTCCCCCGGGATGCGGAAGAGGTTGACCGAGGGTCAGATGGTTCTCATGAGAGGAACATCTACCATGGCTGCCCCCAGGAAATACTCGCTGGAGTTGCGTGAGCGTGCGGTGCGGATGTATCGCACCACCGAGCCGAAGCCGCAGATCAAGAAGCTCGCCATCGACCTCGGTGTGCATCCCGAGGCCCTGCGCGGCTGGATCCGCCAGGCCGAGGCCGACCACGGTGAGCGCGATGACCGCCTCACCACAGGCGAACGCACCGAGCTCGCGGCCCTGCGGAAGGAGAACGCCCAGCTCAAGCGGGCGAACGAGGTCTTGCGGACGGCCTCGGCGTTTTTCGCGGCGCAACTCGACCCGACCCGGCCCAGGTGACCGCGCTCGTCGACGAGCACCCCCACCTGGGAGTCGAGTGCGTACTTCGGGAGCTGCACCTTGCCTCCTCCACCTTCTACCGCTGGCGCCGTGCCGAGCGCGAGCCGTGCGAACGGCGCCGCCGGGACGTCGAGCTGACCGGGCAGATCCGGCAGATCCACGCGGACTCACGTGGGATCTACGGCTCTCCGCGCGTGCACGCCGTCCTCAAACGTGAAGGCGTCCGCGTCGGCCGCAAGCGGGTCGAGCGCCTGATGCGGGAGGCCGATCTGGCGGGCGTCAGCCCGCGCCGGAAGGGCTTCACGCGCCGCGATCCCCAGGCGACGCTCGCCCCGGATCTGGTCAACCGCGACTTCACCGCGCCGGCGCCGAACCGCTTGTGGGTCACCGACCTGACGATGATCATCACCGCCGAGGGCCCACTGTGGCTCTCCGCGATCCGCGACGCCTTCTCACGCCGGGTGGTGGCCTGGGAGACCTCCGCCCGCGCGGACGCCGACCTGGTGCTGTCCAGTCTGGAGTACGCCCTCGCGTCCCGCGAGGTCGAGCCCGGCACGCTCGTTCATCACGCCGACCACGGCTGTCAATACACATCCATCAAGCTCACAACTCGCTTGGTGCGAGCGGGAATTGAGGCATCCATGGGGTCGGTCGGGGACTCATACGATAACGCCCTCGCGGAAAATCTGTGGATGCTGATCAAGACCGAGTGCGTCCGCGGACGCGTCTTCGCGACCAGAGCCGAGGCGAACCTCGCACTCTTCGAGTACATCGACGGTTTCTACAACTTGAAATTTAACCTTTGTGGCCTTTAAGGCGATTGCGTTCAGTGATGCTCTCGGGGCGTCTGGTCGTTTTGCCCACATCGTGGCGGGTGGCGGGATGGCGGTTCTTCGAGCCGACTGGACGGCCTG
>NZ_JAPVLS010000256.1:0-1431 GCF_027158125.1 Streptomyces sp. H39-C1 | reverse complement strand
AGAGTGCGGTACGTGATCTTCTGTCCTGCTTATGATCACTCGATGGGGTGACGGTGAAGCATTATTGCCGGTCAGGCGTTCGGGATTCGCTTGGGTGACGGGATGAGCGATCGCAAGTCGTACTCGAGTGATGTCTCCGACGAGCAGTGGGCCCTGGTCGAGCCCGTGGTCACGGCGTGGAAGGCCGCGCATCCGTCGGTCAGTGGCCACCAGGGCAGATACGCGATGCGGGAGATCGTCAACGCGATCCTGTACCAGAACCGCAGCGGCTGCCAGTGGGACCTGCTGCCCCACGACCTGCCGCCCGCCGGTGCGGTGAAGTACTACTTCTACAAGTGGCGCGACGATGGCACCGATCAGACCATTCATGATCTGCTGCGATGGCAACTGCGGGAGAAGAAGCGGCGATTAGCCGACCCGAGCCTCATCGTCATGGACACGCAGAGCATCCGCGTGGCCGTCGGCGTCCCGGCCGCCACGACCGGCAAGGACGCGGCGAAACGGGTGCCGGGGCGGAAGAGATGCCTGGCCGTGGACGTATTGGGACTCGTCGTCGAGGCTGTCGCCCTGCCGGCGTCCGCACACGACAACGCCGCCGGAATCGCGCTGCTGGACGGCGTGGCCGCCCAGATGGGCACCGTGAGGAAGGCCTTGGTCGACCAGGGGTTCAAGAAGGCCGTCGTCGACCACGGCGAGCAGTACGGCATCGACGTCGAGATCGTTGAACGCAACCCGGCCGACAAGAGCTTCATTCCGCAGGCCAAGCGGTGGGTCGTGGAGCAGACGAACGGGATCCTGATGTTCTACCGGCGCCTGGTCCGCGACTACGAGCACCGGCTCGCCACCTCGCGCTCTCGCGTCTTCTGGGCGATGACCTCTGTCATGGCCCGCCGGCTCACCGGCGCCACCCTGCCCTCCTGGAGGACCGCGTGAGCGACAACCCGCAGATCAGAAACGTCCTTGCCTACGTCGAGGCCCGCGAGAACGAACTCGACAAGCAGGCCGGGCAGCTCCGCGCGTCCATCGAGGACCTCACCGCCCGCCTCGGCGAACTCGACGCGGAGACCGAGAACCTGCGCATCACCCGCAAGACGCTCCTGAACATCCCGGCACCGGAGCCCGCCGACGATCCGCCACGGCCCGAGGCGCCGGACCACCCCGCTTACCAGCAGATTCTCGCTGTCTTCACCGACACCGGCCATCCGATGCGTGCTCGAGACCTGTGCGAGGCACTCGACCTGCCGATCCTCCCGAAGAACACCGAAGGCATCCGGTCCAAACTGAAACGCCTGGTCACACGGGGCATTCTCACCGAACCCGAACCCGGCCTGTTCGCTCAGCCCCGCACCTGAGTACCAGTCCGCCCCGCCGACCAGGACTCCTCACCCAACCCCAAGCATCAACCGGACATCAGGTCACGTACCGCACTCT
>NZ_JAPVLS010000255.1:0-1444 GCF_027158125.1 Streptomyces sp. H39-C1 | reverse complement strand
CAATGCCGTTGCTTGAACTCGTTAAGCAGTTCGCAGTGACGCTGCAGGGGCGGGGTCGTTGGACCAAGCATGCATCCTTGGGTGGGGTTGTCAGATCATGTGCGGCTGGGGGTGGTGACGCGGTGGGTGACGCCGGAACTGGTTGCCGGGGTGCTGGAGAAGTGCCGGGTCCGGGACAAGAAGCCCGGCGCGCTGCCCGCTGGGTTCATGGTCTATTTCACCCTTGCGCTGGCACTGTTCCAGCAGGACTCATACGACGATGTAGCTGAACAACTGGTCGGCAGTGTGCCAGAGTTGAGTGCGTGCATTCCGAACAAGTCGTCGTTTACCCGGGCGCGCGGGCGTCTGGGGCCCCTGGTGCTGGAGGCCGTGTTCCAGGAGCTGGCCGGCCCGTTGGCGCCGGTCGGGCTGGAGGGCTCCTTCTACCACGGTATGCGGCTGGCGGCGGTGGACGGGTTTGTGCTGGACGCGCCGGACACAAAGGTGAATCGGGCTGCGTTCGGCGGACCGACCAAGAACGGCCAGTCGGCGGGGTTTCCCCAGGTGAGGGTGGTGACACTGACCGAGTGTGGCACCCACGCGCAGATCGACGCGGCGGTGGGCGGCTTCAACGGCGGCGAGCGGGAACTCGCGATCACTCTGGCCGGCTCGGCAGCCGGGATGCTCGTGGTCATGGACCGCAACTTTCCCGGAGTCGCCTTGTGGAAGGCGTATCTGGAAGCCGGGTCACATCTCCTGCTCCGGGCCCGTTCACCAGTGGCCCACCGTCCGGTCGAGCATCTGGCTGACGGCACCTACTTGGCGAGGATGAACCTGGCCGGGCAGAAGGGCGCGCACCCCGGCGGTGTACTGGTCCGGGTGATCGAGTACCGCATCGACGGCGGTGAGATGGTCAGGCTACTGACCGACCTGCTGGACCCGGTGGAGTACCCGGCGGCGGAGCTGGCAGCTCTGTACCGGGAAAGATGGGAGGCGGAGTCGGCATTTCGGCAGATCAAGACGTTCCAGCGCGGACCGGCCGAAGTTCTGCGCTCTGGCGACCCCGCCCTTGTCCGGCAGGAGGTCTGGGCTCATCTGACGGTGCACCACTGCCTGACCCGGGTCGTCATGCAGCTGGCTGACGACAACGGTATCGACCCGGACCGGGTGTCGTTCGTCAAAGTCCTCAAGCACACACGCCGTAGCGTGGTCCGCCAGTGCGCGGACACGCCGACGAAGATCAAGAAGTTCCTGGCCGTGATGGCGGCAAAGGTCCACCGCAAGCTTGACAACGGCACCCGGCGTCTACGGGAGGCGGACCGGCACCTGAAGCGCCCGGACTCGAAGTACTCCTCCAAGCTTTCCTACCGAATCAACACCCGGGACCGGCAACCCACACGGAGGGTCGAGCCCAAGGTCATCACTCTGCATCCCGGGATAGTTCACTAATCAAGCAACGGCATTG
>NZ_JAPVLS010000254.1:0-1444 GCF_027158125.1 Streptomyces sp. H39-C1 | reverse complement strand
GGGTTGGCCGTGTTCGGCGTCGAGTCGGGTGTACACCCGCTGGACCTGGCTGGGGGCGCGGGTGGACAGTCGGGCGGCCTCGCGGATGCTCAGGCCGTCCCGCCATGCCTGCTCGATCACGACGCGGGCCTCGTCGGTGTCGAGCCGGGGACGCGGGGGGACAGCGGGGACGCCGAGGTGTTCCCCGCAGATGACCAGCGGCGATGCCGGGGCCGGCACCGGTTCGGCGGACACCGGCTCCGGGGCGGGGGACACCTCGGTGACCACCGGTTCGGGAGCGGTGTCCCCCAGCGCCAGGGCGGCAGCCGGGGCGGTCGTGGTGATGGCGGCTGTCAGGTGGACGGCGAGCGCGGCGGCGAGCGGGGGGACGGCCGAGACGCCGATCACGAGCCAGGGGCCGACCACCATGTGATCGGTGGTCACCAGGTGGCTGATCGCGTTGAGGACGACGGACACCACCACGGTGACCAGGGTCAGAGTCCGGCCGAGCGACCGGGCGGCCGGGGCCACCCCGACGGCCAGCCAGGCGACGCCAGCCACGAGCGCGAGGACGTCGACCGCGACCGGCAGGGCCCAGTGCAGGGGCGAGGCCCAGCCGACCCAGGAGCCGAGTTCGGCCAGCGTCGCGGCGGACGCGGCCATGGCCACGGCGGCCACGAGGGCGGCGCCAGCGATCAGCGCCGTGCGGAGGTTGACGTTCATCGGTTGCCGCCCTTCGGGAACTTGACCGCGAAGGTCACGAGACCGCCGCCGCCGATCAGCGACGGGATCGCGGCCTGGATGGCCGCTGCGGTGGTCGAGGCGACCGCGACGAGCTGGAGCACGGCGACAGTCGCCACCCAGATGAGCGCGACGCCACCAGCGGTCGCGGCCAGGACGACCGCGATCGGTCCGGCGTACGAGCGGGGCGCCGGCACCACGATGACGACCGACCGGGCGTCGGTGCCTTCCGGGAGTTGCCGGTACAGGTCGGCCGGGAGGTGACCGGCCCGGAGTTGGGCGTCGGGACGGATCATGCCGACACCATCCCGGCCTTGGCGGTCAGCGTGCCGTCGTCGGCCCGGACGAGCAGTCCGGCCGTGACGAGCTTCGTGACGGTCTTGGACACCGTGCCCTTGGCCAGACCGCAGGCCGTCACCACGTCCCGTTGCCGGACCGGGCCGCTTTCCGCGCGCACGGCGTTGAGTACCGCGGCTTCGGTATCGGTCAGCGTGGCCGGGGCTGAGGTGGCCGGCACCGCGACCGAGGACGGGATCGGCTTCACCAGGTGGAGGCGACGCCCGCCGGATGCGGCAGGAACGGTGCCGCCGCCGGGGCCCCCGGCCGGAACGGTGCTGCCTCGCTGCCAGACGGACTTGGGCAGGTCCCGCACTCCGTCGTCATCGAGGGTCCAGGTGCGGACCATGCGGGGCCCGTAGCCCTTGAGGTAGCCGTGCCCCCGGTA
>NZ_JAPVLS010000253.1:0-1458 GCF_027158125.1 Streptomyces sp. H39-C1 | reverse complement strand
GTACTACAGGGGCGGTTCGTGCCTGCTGATCGGGTGAGTCGTTGGTCAGGGCGTGGAGACGCAGCGGGACGTTGAGGTCTGGGCGGCGTGGTTCGAGGACTTCTTTGCTCGGATCGCGGGTCTGTTCGGTCGGGTGGAGCCTCGCTTGACGGCGAGGTCCTATCTGAAGGCGCTGATGGGAACGGTTGATCGGAAGAACGGGTGGCAGATCGCGGCGTACATCGGCCACGAGACGCCGGACCGGATCAAGCGTCTCCTCGCCGGTGGCGCGTGGAGTGCGGACAAACTCCGGGATCGGGTACAGGAGTTCGTGGTGGGGCACCTGGGGCATCCGCAGGCCGTACTGGTGCTCGATGAGACCGCGTTCCTCAAGAAGGGGAAGATGTCGGTGGGCGTCGCCGCGCAGTACGCGGGGATCACCGGGAACACGGAGAACTGCCAGGTCGCGGTGTTCGCGGCGTACGCGACCGAGCACGGACGGGCCTTGATCGACCGCGAGTTGTACCTCGGCAAGCACTGGGCCGGCGATATCGAACGCTGCAAGAGGGCCGGAGTGCCCGCCGAGCGCCGCAAGACTGTGGTCACCAAGCCTGAGCTGGGACGACGAATGGTCGAGCGGGCGCGTCGGGCGGGGCTGCCGTTCGGGTGGGTGGCCGCCGACAGCGTCTACGGCGAGGACCGCAAGCTGCGGGCCGCGCTGGAGCGTCGTGGCAAGGGCTACGTGATGGCGGTCGGCGTCGATGAGACCGTGTCGGTTCCGGGGATGAGGCCGATGCGCGTTGACCTGCTTGTTCCCAAGCTGCCGCTGGTCTTCGAGCGTCGCTCGTGCGGCCACGGGGCGAAGGGCGAGCGGTACTACGACTGGGCCGTGGCCGAGGCTTCCTGGCCCTCGGACGCCGGAGCGCCGCGTCGGGGCTGGACGCACCTGCTCCTGGTCCGCCGCTCCATCAGCGACCCGAGCAGGCTCGCCTACTTCGCCGTGCACGCCCGCGCCTCCACCACGCTCACCACCTTGGTGCGGGTCGCAGGCCTGAGGTGGTCGGTTGAAGATTGTTTTGAGACCGCGAAGACGGACTGTGGTCTGGACCAGTACGAGGTCCGCGGCTGGACCCAGTGGCATAGCCACATCACCTTGTCCATGGCGGCGTTGGCGTTCCTGTCGGTCACCGCCGCCCGAACCGCACAGCCGGCCGAGACACGCGGGTCGGACATCCCACGGCAAGACGTGGACCCCGTCATACCGTTGACGTCCCCGCACCCGTCGGCCTTGTCACGCGGCTGATCGACTACACCGCCGAGGAGATCCGCCGCCTGCTCCATCAGACCGTCTGGCATGTGCGCCACCCCTCCGCGCTCGTCTTCGCCCAATCCATGTGGCGCAGAACCCACCAAACCATCAGCAAACGGATCCACTACGCGCAACGACGCCTACGAGCTCTCCAACCGCCCCTGTAGTAC
>NZ_JAPVLS010000252.1:0-1463 GCF_027158125.1 Streptomyces sp. H39-C1 | reverse complement strand
GATGCCAGTCACTCCATGGCCATCGAATCGCTACACAGGCTCAACACCCGGGTCGCAAACGCACCCGCGAGCCCACCCAGCGAATAGCGACACCGACATCTCTGCACACGGCCTCTGCGGAGACAAGCCACAACTTCACCTCCGCGGTACTCGACGCGGCCGGGGGCAACCTGCTGATCGCCCGGGACGCCGGAGGCTGGGCCTCAGCCGCGATGGTCGACGAGGTCTACGGGCACGTCGACATCCACGACCTGGCCTTCGACACCGCCCTGCGTACGGTCTGGGGTGGGGCCCAGTGACCGTGCCCTCCCTGCTGCCGCGGCAGGACGCCCGCACGCAACGGGACCGGCTGGAGGTGCTCACCGTGCTGATCAACGGACCCGAGTTCGACCCGGTGCTGCGTGGCGGGGTACTGAAGATCCCGCCGTCTCACCCGGTCTATCCGTGGAACTGCACGGTCCCCGACTGCGCGCGGTCGCGCTGGCGGCGGTACGCGATGTGCTCGGTGCACGCCGATCAGTGGCAGGAGGCAGAGGCCGGCGGGATGACCCGGACCCAGTTCCTGCGCGGGGCGGAGCCATTGGCGGCGTGGGAGGCCCCGGAGGAGATGATGTGCCGGATCTGCCCGCAGCGACCGGCCTTCAGCCTGCGCCTGGCAGTGTGCTTCCGGCACCGCAACCGGTGGCTGAGCCACCTGAAGCGGCACCCCGGCGCCGACGAGGACGACGGGGAGTTCGAGAGGTGGCTGGCCGATCAGCAGCCCTGCCCGGGCTACGGCGAGTGCCGCGCGGAGGTGTGCGACGAACTGGCCGCCTCGCCGCTGGGGTTGTGCGGCGCGCACGAGCGCGGCTACATCCGGGCCGGGCGCCCGGGCGGGGCCCGGCTGCCGAAGAACTTCTTCGCCACCTTCGAGCGGCACGAGCTACCCGTCCCCATCTCCTGCGATGACCAGATCGCCTTCCGCGCCTGGTGCCGCGCGCAGTTGCCGGTGCACCGCACGGGGCAGATCTACCTGCGCGGCCTGCGGCCCTTGCTGCGGGCCGAGTTCCAGTGGGGCATGTATGTCCACGGCCTGCAGCCCACCGCCGTGTGGAACTTGACGTGGGTGCAGTCGCTCGCGGACGAGTGCCAGCGTCGCGACGTGGCGTCCCTGGCCGGCCTGGACCCGTCCGTCTTCCACCGCGACTACCACCAGCGCATGGTCAGTGAGATGCAAGAAGCCCTGCGGAAGGTCTACTTCAGCCCGGGCGACACCCGGGATGCCGGCTACATCGAGACCGAGCACTTCGGAGTGCGCTTCCCCCACCGCTCCAGCTACGTCGACCTGACCTGCGTCTTGTCGGCGTACTACCTAACCTCCCCAACCGCGTACGGATGAACGTCCCCAGCTATGTCGTGTGCGGGAGCACGGCTGCGTCAGCCCCTGACGATGCAGAAGGGATGCCCGGCCGGATCAGTGAGGA
>NZ_JAPVLS010000251.1:0-1489 GCF_027158125.1 Streptomyces sp. H39-C1 | reverse complement strand
CCATGATGGCGCCGGCGACGGCGGTGATGGCGGCTGCCTTGGCAATACGGGACATCGAAAGTCTCCTTGGGAGGGTTGAGTCCGCCGCAGGGTCACGGCGTCGACTTCACCAACGGGCGTGCTTGGCCCCAGGTCACGGACGTTACGCCGAACGAGCGCCCGCATCACGCGCCGCAGTCCCGGGACGCCGGCAGGGGGCCGTCCGGGTGAATGCGGGTTGCCGGTGGTGGCGCCGCCCGTGTCGTGGACCGCGAGCGGCTCGTTCATGGGGTGCGACATCGAGGTCCGGTCGGGCCTGGCGGTTTCGCCCTTTCCTGCCAGGCCCGACCGCATCATCCGTAGCCCTACGGGCGGCGACCCCTGCGTCAGCTCGCATCCCACCAGCGGCCGGCTTCCGGGCGTGGTCAGGGCTCGACCCCGAACCTTGGACACGGCTTATCCCGGCGCGGGCCGCGTGGGTCGCAGGTCCTCGCGAAGACAGCGCCGCAGGAGCAGCAGCCCGGTGACATCAGCACCGTCCGCGAACTGGGGGATCAAAGATAGGTTCTCAGATTCTGCGCGGTCACTACGCCTGATTCTTGGCTTCCGTTCCGGGATCATCCTGCTCAGGTAGATGCCGAATGACCTGTTCCGCGCCGGCCGTGGCGCCCGCCCCGAGCGGCACGGCGGCGATGCGCCCGGTCTTCTGCCGGCACTCCGGATCGCGGTCGGTGTGCTCACGCGCGTTGGTCAAAGTCTTGGCCGACGGGGTGGCACCGCGTGCCGTGTGCCCACTGATCGCCGCCAGGCACAGCGGCGTCGCGGTTCCCGCCGTGACGCGACTGGCCGGCAGCACGTTCAACGGGTGCGACATCGAGGTCCGGCCGGGCCCGCCAGCAGGCTCCCTATCCCTGCCAGACCCGGCCGCATCATCCGACACTCCTCGATGCCCCGAACCCACCTGCGGCCACCCTGAGGCCGTCGGCCAATTATTCGATGTGCGCAATCGTGGATGCGGGCGGCCGTGACGACCAGGCGGGGGCGGCGTGCTGGAGCCACCTGACACGTGCTGTCCCCGCCTGGCCTGCAGACCCCAGACCGCGGCCTGCGGTGGACATGCTCGGCCCCCGGTGTGGGCGGAGGGTGAGGGCAGAGCGCATCCGCACCACTGCATAGACACAAATGCCTCTTTTGAAACATGCCAGATGCCGGCGGAACAGACGTTCCCAGGAACCGTCCGAGGCGACGGGCACGGCGTGGACGGTCCGGTGCTTCGCGGAGTCCTGGGTGATTGCTCCGGGCCAGCAGGGGGCTGTTGCGGTGAGATGTGGCGTCGATCCCAGCAAAATCGGCGTGTCGGGGAGCGGCCGGCGGTGCCGGGCGTGGTGTTGATCGTGAGGTCCGTGCCGCACCGGATGTGGCGCTGTCTCACCTCCAGGGAGATTTTCATGATGCGTATCGCCAAGGCCGCCACGGTCATCGCCGCTATGGGTGCCGCCCTGTTCGGCGG
>NZ_JAPVLS010000250.1:0-1489 GCF_027158125.1 Streptomyces sp. H39-C1 | reverse complement strand
CCTTGTTCCCGTCCCGGCTCCTGTCGTGGGTCAGGAGAGGGCCGCGGCGATGACGCCGGTGCTGCTCGTGGGCGAGTCCGTCGCCCCGGAAGCGCTGCACCTGCTGGCTGTCGATGCCGCCCGGCGTGCTTCGGCGGTCTATGTGTGGGCGGTTGACCAGCGGGATGTCACCGATACAACGGCGGCTGCCGGGGCCGCGCAGACGCAGGCGGCCGATCTTCTGATGCTGGACGGCGACCCCTGGCACGACACCGTGCGCCGGGCTGCTGCCGCCGACGGCGACCTGCCGGTGGTCTCCCGCCTCCTGAACAGCTCGGGCCGGGCCCGCACCCAGCTCGCCCGGGCGAGCGTCGCCTGGCGCTACGGCGGCCCGGCGGCGCTGAGCGCCCTGGACGGCACACTCGTACCGCCGCCCGAGACTGAGGCCGCGGCACGCGAGCGGCTGCTGCAGGTACGGATTCCAGGCCGGTCAGGACCGCCCAGGCCGCGCCGGACCCGTGGCCGCCTGCAGCTGGTCGGCGAGGACGTCGAGCTGCGCTGGGGCTCGGACGGGTGCTGGTACCCGTACCAGAAGGAGCGCGGCCAGTGGTGGGCGGCGGGCCCGCCCGCCACCGACGCCGACGAGGCGCTGTACGGAGCCCTCGGCGCACAGTGACCTTGGGGCGAATGGACGGGTGCGGCGAATGGACGGCACGACCTGGCAGCTCTCCATCGACAAAGGGGCGCCCTCACCGACGAACCCGTCCCAGTCGTGGCGGTCTCCCGCCGCAGAGTCGACGGCCCGAGGCCCGATGCCGCCTACGGCCCCGGCGGCTTGCTGAACGCTTGGCCGCTGTGAGGGGCGGATCGCAGGCGAGACACGGGAGTTGGCGAGCGCGATCAGGTCGAAGACGATGCGGAAACGTCCCGCAGACCTCAGCCCCTTGCCGACGCTGTTGTGTACCGTTGGCGACCCCGGGTCTTGTATTTTGTCGCGCATCCTGTGCTGGGATGGTGCTGGAATGCTCCCACATACCCGCAGGTCAGAGCGTTGTGGGGTAGTTCCGCTTCAACGTCTGATCGGTTCGTTACCGCAAGCTGGGTTGTTCGTCAGGTTCGCAGATGGCAAGGGGTCGACTCTTTCGGGAGTCGACCCCTTGCCGGTTCCCGTGCTGGCATCGCCCTCTTCTCCACAAGGCCCTCGGGGCCCAGCGGTCGGATGGCGGCGCGCGAGCGTGGCCAGCGTTGCCAGGTCGCCAGCGGTGGTGGGGGCGAAGCCGTGCACGACGACCGGTGGTCCGCCGTGATCGGACAGACTCCGTGCCCAGCTCGCCCAACTCGACCGGCGTGCGGACGAGTTGGGCCACGCCCGGCAGACCCTGCGGCGGGCGATCGCGACCACCGAACAGGCCGGATGACCACACGCCGTCCGGACGACGTCAGGACGTGAGGGGCTCGGGTGCCGGGGCTGAGGTGGTGGGTGCGGTGGTGGTCGGGGTGGGTGTGGGGG